>JAJZJJ010000001.1 GCA_021810175.1 Acidobacteriota bacterium
GGCCGGCTTGGCGACGGCGAACCACGTCCACATGTAGAGGAACGCGGGGAGGTCGCCATAGGCGCCGCGGATGTAGACGTACTCGCCTCCGGCGTAGGGCTGGAGGGTAGCGAGCTCGGCGTAGGTTATGGCGCCGACGAGCGAGAGGAGGCCGCCGGCGATCCAGGCGAGATAGACGAGCGAGGAGGAGCCGGTGGCGCGCATCATCTCATAGGGAACGAGAAAGATGCCGCTGCCAATGATGGTGCCGACGACGATGGCGGTGGCGTGGGAGGTATTGAGGACGCGCGGCAGGTCGGGCGCGTGGCTGGGCGCGGATTGCAGGGGCGGCGTGCCCTGACTTCGGGGATCGCTCCGGGGATGGCTGAGGGGATTCACAGCGGGGTCTCTTCAGTCTGCCGCATGCGGGGGATTTGCGCCACGGCGGGATGCGGGCCTGGTTTCAGGGAGCTCGAAGCGAAATTCGGACGAAAGGGCCGCACGGCGACCACATGGTATACTTGAGCGTTGCGGGCATTCACCGGAAGCCCTCTATTTCCGGGTATTTGCCCTGAAAATTCCAACAAAAGCGAATCTGAGGTTCTCATGTCCGGCCATTCAAAATGGGCGACGATTAAGCATAAAAAGGGTGCGCTCGACGCCAAGCGCGGCAAGATCTTTACGCAGCTCATCAAGGAAATCACGATTGCCGCGAAGGCGGGCGGGGGCGATCCCGACAGCAATCCGCGACTGCGGACCGCCATTGCCGCCGCGAAGGCCGAGAACATGCCCAACGACAACATCAAGCGGGCGGTTCAGCGTGGCACGGGCGAGATTCCCGGCGTGAGCTACGAGGAAGTGTCGTTTGAGGGTTACGGACCGGGTGGCGTGGCGATCATTGTGGAAGCGACGACGGATAATCGCAACCGCGCGGTCTCCGAGATCCGGCATATTTTCTCGAAGAACGGCGGCAACCTGGGCGAGCCGAACTCAGTGAAATTCATGTTCACGAAGAAGGGCATTATTGCCATTGCCAAAGGCGCCGCGGACGAAGAGAAGCTGATGAACATCGTTCTGGAAGCGGGCGGCGAGGACCTGAACGACGAGGGCGATACCTGGGAGATCCTGACCGATCCGCAGGCCTTTGAGGGCGTGGCGCAGGCAGTTCGGGATGCGGGCATTGAGACGGTGATGTCGGAAGTGACCATGATCGCCTCGACCTATACGAAACTGGAAGGTCCGGCGGCGGCGCAGATGGTGCGGCTGCTGGAAGCGCTCGAAGATCACGACGACGTGCAGCACGTGTATTCGAATTTCGACATGGACGCGACGCAGATGGAAGAAGTTGCTGGCTAATGCGTGTTCGCGGAGTCTAACCAACAGGCCGCCCGAGGGCGGCCTTTGATTTGAACGGGGAAGATCGCAGGAATGAAGATTCGGAAACTTGCTATCTCCGCCGCGGCGCTTCTTTTGACCGCGGTCGCTGTGGGGGCACAGACGAAAGCAGCACACCCTCAGTTCGCCGCCGCCGAGCAGGCAAAGCTCCCCTGGGAATGGGGCGTGTTCTTCCAGGGAGGCAGCGGAGTCGCGACGCGGGCGGATTACAAGCTGTATAGCTCCGGCTTTCGTTTGGGAAAGGTGCTGACGGACGAGCATCTGGGCGGCATGTTCCGGGGACGATTCGAACTGGCCGGCGAAGTGATCCCCTACTGGCAGGCGTATACACCGCCGCCATTCAGGAAACTGGTGACGGTGCGTGGCTCGGGCGGGCAGACCTACCAGTATTACGAGTACCACGGCGGGGGCGTCTTCAATGGGCTGGCGCTGACGCCGGTGATCTTCCGCTGGGATTTTGCGCCGCACGGACGCTGGGCGACGTATTTTCAGGCGGCGGGCGGCCTGATTTATACGTTTCACAAGTTTCCGCCGGACATCCTGGTGCCGCATGGTCAGCCGGGAGGCACCAGCGTGTGGAATTTCTCGCCGCAGGGCGCGATCGGCACGCAATACTTCATCAGCCCGCGCCGTTCGATCATGCTGGAGGCGATTGCGGCGCATATTTCCAGCGCCTCTCTCGGCGACAAGAATCCCGGTGTGAACGCGAGCGTACAATTCCAGATCGGTTACACGTGTTGGGGCAAAAAGTAATGCGCCTGAGCCAATCCGCATGACCGATGCGCTGATCGAATGCGTACCGAATTTCTCCGAGGGACAGCGCCCCGAGGTGGTGGAGGCGATCCTCGCGGCGATGCGGGTACCGGGCGTGTGTCTGCTGGACTGGTCGCTGGATGCGGATCACAACCGCTCGGTGGTCACGATTGCCGGTCCTCCGCCGGCGGTGGTGGAGGCGGCCGTGCGGGGTGCGGGGCGAGCCGCTGAGCTGATCGACCTGACCGCGCAGGAAGGCGCACATCCGCGGATTGGGGCCGCGGACGTGATTCCGTTCGTGCCGATTCGGGGTGTTTCTCTGGAGCAGTGCGCGGTGCTGGCCCGCCAGGCGGGGATGGAAATCTGGAGGCGGTATCAGATTCCCGTCTATTTCTACGAGGCGGCGGCGGCACGGCCAGACCGGGCCATGCTGGAAGACGTGCGGAGGGGGCAGTTCGAGGGTCTGCGCGAGGCGGTTTTGCGAGATCCGGCGCGGCGGCCGGATGTGGGCGGCCCATCGCTGCATCCCACGGCGGGCGCATCGGCGGTGGGTGCGCGCAGGTTCCTGATTGCGTTCAATCTCTATCTCGATACGGCCGATGTCGCGGTGGCGCGCGCGATTGCACGCGAGATTCGCCAGTCGGCGGGCGGTCTGGCGGGGGTGAAGGCCATGGGCGTTGCTGCCGGCGGATCCGCCCAGGTGTCGATGAATATCACCGACTTCACGCGGACGCCGGTGGGCCAGGTGTATGAGGCGGTGAAAGACAAGGCGGTCCGCCACGGCGCAGTTCCGGTCCGGGCGGAGCTGATCGGGCTGATTCCGGAGGCGGCGGTTGAGCGAAACAGCGAGTGGCTGCGTCTGCTGGATGGGTTCGACCCGGAGGAAAAGGTCCTGGAACGGCGTCTTGATCATCCGCTGGCGTGGCCAGAGCCGACCCGGCAGAATCCAGCGTAAGATGAGGACAAGATTCACGGTTAAGGACCCGCGGAGTGCAAAACTGCACTCGGATCGTCTGTATTTAGGGAGTAAGTCTGTGGGAACAGGTTCGTCTATGAAATTCGGAAGATTGCTATTTCTTGCGGGCATCGCAGCCGCTCTGGGCGGGGGCAGCGCATTTGCGGCCCAGATCGAGACGGGGGCCCGCGCGGCCATTCCGCAATATGTGCAGCAGCTGATCGCGGTGGATTACGACACCATGCAAAATTCGCCGGCAGCCATGAGCCTCAAGGCGCGCGTGCTGCCTCCGGAGCTCAAGCAGCTGGAATCCGCACTGAAGTCATCGGGCTTCAATGAAGCGCGCGATGTGGACACGCTGGTCTTTGCCGCGTACCGAACGACCCCGACTGGTGAGGACATCAAGGTGGTGGGCATCGGGCAGGGCCAGTTCCAGGTGAATAATCTGGTAGCCAATTTCGTCAAGCACAAGGTCAAGCCGATCATGATCCGCAACAACAAGCTGTGGCCGATGGGCACCAGCGGCATGCTGGTCACCTTCCTGAACCCGACTACCATGCTCTTCGGATCGGAAGACGCACTGAAGCCGGCGCTGGCTGCACGCGACGGGCTCGCACCCAGCTTTCTTTCCAACAGCAACATGATGTCGGCGATGCAGAAGGTGGATTCGCAGCCGATCTGGAGCATCCTGGACGCGCAGGGCACGCAGTACATGATGCATACGCTGCTTGGGCAGGCCTCGCAGCTGGCGGACTACACGGCGGTGAAGAAGCGGCTGCTGAGCTCCAGCTACACCATGAACTTCAACAACGGCGTGAAGTTCGACCTTTACGTCGAGACATCCGACACATTTACGGCGGCCACCATGTCCTCGCTGCTGAATGCGGCGGCCATGTACGAAAAGGTAAGCGGAACCCCTGTGGAGCAGAAGGCGATCGACGCCACCACGATCGATTCCTCCGGCGGGACGCTGGAAGTGAAGTATTCGTCGTCGGACAGCCAGTTCACCTCGCTGCTGCAGTCGCCGCTCTTCCAGAACGTGGTTCACTAAGTCTCGATCGGGAAACGAAACCAGCAGGCCGTGGGTGGCAGACACTCACGGCCTGATTTGTTGCTGCCTGGAGATGCGACTGCATCCTGCTGGGTATCGATGCCGATGGGCGTTGCCATCATGCCGCCGCTGGCGCGCGCAAAACGACCCTGTGCGAAGCCGGATCGAACGTCAGCCGGCGGCCCGGCGGAGGCTGGCCCTGAGAGGCTGTTCGCAGGAATGAGCGCTCCCGGTCACTCAGTCAATCAGCGGAACGAAACGACGCGCCTGGCTCCGGTGGCGAGGTTCTGTGCCGAATCCATGACGTCGCCGACAGCGTCCCTGCTCTTTTTCAGGTATTTTTCCGCCTGATTGCCGACATTGCCGGCCGCATCGCGAACATAGTCCGTGGCATCCTGATATCCACGCCGAAGCTGGCGGCGCGTGCGTGTGCCGCTCTGCGGCGCATAGAGGAGGGCAACTACCGCACCCGCGGCCATTCCAGCGCCAAAAGCTGCGAAAAACTTCAAGCTTTCCATGGTTCCTCCCTGGCGGATTCGAAGATCCATCTCTTTTCGGTTGGACATTCCAGACGGAAAAGGGTTGCCTTCTTTGTGGAAAAGGAAAAAGGCCGCCTGAAAACGGCGGCCTTTTGTCGGAAGTTCTGGACAACTGGGTCAGGAACGATCCTTCTTCTCCGAGAGCTGCCGCGCCTGGAGCGTGACCAGCTCGCTGAGATCCTGCTTCTCCAGCCCGTGGACCGATTTGTTGAACTCATCCACCTTGGCAGACCAGTTCATCGAGCAGAATTTGGGACCGCACATCGAGCAGAACGAAGCTTCCTTGTAGTAATCGTCCGGGAGTGTTTCGTCGTGCATGGAGCGAGCCGTTTCCGGATCGAGCGAGAGCTCGAACTGCTTCTCCCAGTCGAAGGTGTAGCGCGCATAGCTGATGGCGTCATCGCGATCGCGTGCTCCGGGGCGATGGCGGGCGATGTCGGCGGCGTGAGCGGCGATCTTGTAGGCGATCATGCCGTCGTGGACGTCCTTCTCGTTGGGCAGGCCGAGGTGCTCCTTGGGCGTGACGTAGCAGAGCATGGATGCGCCATGCCAGCCAATGAGCGCCGCGCCGATGGCGGAGGTGATGTGGTCGTAGCCGGGGGCGATGTCCGTGACCAGCGGGCCGAGCGTGTAGAAGGGCGCGCCGAAGCAGTACTCCACTTCCTTGTCCACCTGCTCTTTGATCTTGTCGAGGGGAACGTGGCCGGGACCCTCGATCATCACCTGGACGTCCGACTCCCAGGCCTTCGCGGTCAGCTCGCCCAGCGTCTTCAGCTCGGAATACTGGGCTTCGTCCGAGGCGTCCGCCACGGAGCCGGGGCGGAGACCGTCGCCGAGCGAGAAGCTCACGTCGTATTTCGCCATCACCTTCACGATGCGGTCGAAGTTTTCGTAGAGGAAGTTCTGTTTGTGGTGGTGCGTCATCCACTGGGCGAGGATGGCGCCGCCGCGGCTGACGATACCGGTGATGCGCTTTGCCACCATGGGCACGTACTGGATCAGCACGCCGGCGTGGACGGTGAAGTAGTCGACGCCCTGCTGCGCCTGCTCCTCGATGACTTCGAGGTAGACATCGATGTTGAGGTCCTCGACGCGCTTCACGCGAGCCAGCGCCTCGTAGATCGGAACGGTGCCGATCGGTACAGGCGAGTGGCGGAGGATGGCGTCGCGAATTTCGGGAATTTCGCCGCCGGTGGAGAGATCCATGACGGTATCCGCGCCATGCTGCACCGCGGTGTGGAGCTTGCGCAGCTCTTCCTGGATTTCAGAGGTCACGGCGGAGTTGCCGATGTTGGCGTTTACCTTGCAGCGGGTGGCGATGCCGATGCCCATCGGCTCCAGCTCCGGGTGGTTGATATTGGCCGGGATAATCAGACGGCCGGCGGCGATCTCGTCGCGGACCAGCTGGGGGCTGATCTTCTCGCGCGCGGCGACGAAGGCCATCTCCTCTGTAATCAGGCCCTTGCGGGCGAAGTGCATCTGCGACATATTGGTGTCGCCAGTGCGCGCAGCCTCGGCTTTGCGGTTGGCGATCCAGCCGGCTCGGGGTTTCAGAATCTCAAGGGTGGGGTTGGATGCTGCCATGGATCACCTCTCTGTTTGGGGATCGGGGACTTTGTTCCGGGATGAAGGAAACCAATAAAAACTGCATCGGATTATAAATCGCGCGGCAGCAAGAGGTCCGTGACCGCAGTACCACGGCAGGCGGAGAGACGGCTGCCGGGGCTTTTCTGGCCGCACATTTCCACAGGCGCGTGATGCAACCTCAGCTGTCGATTTCCAGAGGAGGCGCCTTTGGCAGCTGCCTGCGGCCTGTATGTTAGTGATGTGAATGGGCTGTTGGTTATCGATAAGCCGGGCGGGATGACGTCGCATGACGTGGTGGCGCGGGTGCGTCGCGCGACCGGCGAGCAGTCGGTGGGGCATCTGGGCACGCTGGACCCGATGGCCACGGGCGTGCTGCCGCTGCTGCTGGGAAAATGGACGCGACTGGCGCAGTTCTTCAGCGCGAATGAGAAGTCGTATACGGGGACCATCCGGTTTGGGTTTGCAACGGATACCTATGATGACGAGGGCCAGCTGGTAGGCGAGGCGCAGCTGCCGAACCTGAGTCTGGAGGCCGTGCGCGAGGCGGCGAAGCGCTTCCACGGAGAACTGGAGCAGATGCCGCCGGCGTATTCCGCCAAAAAGATTGCGGGTAAACCGGCCTACAAGCTGGCCCGGGAGGGAAAGACTCCGGAGCTGAAGCCGGTGCGGATCACGGTGGATGAGTTCACCATCGAGCGACTGGAGGGCGACACGGCGCGGTTTTCCATGCGGGTTTCGGCCGGCGGATACGTCCGGGCGGTCGCGCACGAGCTGGGGCAGGCGCTGGGCTGCGGGGCACATCTGGCCAGTCTGCGCCGGGTGGCGGCGGGGCCGTTCACGCTCGACCAGGCCATGACCCTTGAGGAACTGCAGTCGCTGGCCGACGAGGGCCGGCTGGAGGAGCGGATGGCGCATCCGCGGATGCTGCTGCCGGAGATGCCGTCGGTGACCGCCGACGAGCGGACCGTGGGGCGGCTGCGCAACGGGATGGCGGTCAATCTGCCGGAATACTCCAGCGCGGCGCTGGTGAAAATCTTTGCAGGTCAGAGGGAACTGGTGGGGATTGGAAAGCGCGTGGCGGGCACGCTCTTCCAGCCGCATGTGGTGCTGGCCTGAGTTCTGCCCCTACTTGTGCAGCAAGGGCAGCAGCAGCGGGAGGAAATTCCTGGCCACGAGCTTTGCGCCTTTAGCCGGGGGGCGGATGCCGTCTGGCTGGATCGCTCCAGGAACGGTATAGACGTGGGCGTAGAGCATGGGCAGCAGCGGCACATGATATTTGGCTGCGACCTGGTGGTACATGGCGTCGAACATGTGGATGTAGTCGGGGCCGTAGTTGGGCGGGAGCGTAATGCCGGCGAGCAGGACTTTGCTGCCGCCGCGGAGCAGGGTGGAGACGATGGTCTCAAGGTTGCGCTGTGAATCGGTGATGGGGATGCCGCGCAGGCCGTCGTTACCGCCGAATTCGACAATTACGACCGCCGGATGGAGCCGCAGCACGTCTTTCAGGCGGTCTGCTCCGTCTTTAGTCGTATTGCCGCTGATGCCGGAGTTGATGACGCGGTAATGGTAGCCGCGGGCGTCCAGGTCCTTCTGGAGGTCGGCGGGGTAGGCCTGGCCGGGAGCGACGCCATAGCCGGCGGTAATGCTGTCTCCGAAGCAGACGATGACCGGCAGGGCGCCGGGCTGTGCGGCGTGGAGTGCAGGCGCCAGAAACAGAGCGGCGAGAAGGGCGAGGCAGTGCGGAATCTTCCGGAAAGGTTGCGCCATGAGGTGTAGGACGTGCAATGCAGCTCGTTGATGTGGCCGTTGCGGCCGAATTTGGGCCGTGAAACCGGACCCGAATGACAAGATTAGTGTAGCGGGCCATGCAGGTGAAGCCGGCAGAGGAGATTGAATGATCGAAGTGCGGGGGCTGAAAAAGTCCATACGGAACGGGACGCGGACGGTGGAAATCCTGCGCGGGATCGATCTGACGATTCCAAAGGGCCAGTTTGCCGCCATCATGGGCGCGAGCGGCAGTGGTAAGAGCACGCTGCTGGGGCTGCTGGCTGGCCTCGATTCGCCCACCGAGGGCGACGTGATTCTGGATGGCATATCCATTGGACACCTGGAGGAAAATCGGCTGGCGGAGGTGCGGGGGAACCGCATCGGGTACGTCTTCCAGTCGTTCCAGCTGATCCCCACGCTGACGGCGCTGGAAAACGTGATGCTGCCGCATGAGCTCAACGCGAAGGGCGACCCGCGGAAGAAGGCGGAAGCGCTGCTGGAAACGGTGGGGCTGGCGGACCGGATGCATCATTACCCGGTGCAGCTTTCCGGCGGCGAGCAGCAGCGGGTGGCGCTGGCGCGCGCCTTTGTGCTGGAGCCTCCCATTGTGCTCGCCGATGAGCCGACGGGGAATCTCGACTCGAAAAATGGCCAGCACGTGCTGCAGCTGCTCACCGCGCGCCAGCGCGAGTCCGGCACGACGCTGGTGATGGTGACGCACGACCCACAGATTGCGGAAAGCGCCGACAGGCGCATTGTGCTGAAGGACGGCGCGGTCGTGGCCGACGAGCTACGTGCGGCGGTCGAGGAGACGGCGCAGTGAAGCCGGCGCTGAGCTGGGGCACCGCGGTGCGGATTGCCGGGCGGGAGCTGCGCGCCGGGCGAACGAAGTTTCTGTTTGTGCTGCTGTCGGTAGCCGTGGGCGTGGCTGCGCTGACCGGCGTGCGCGGATTCAGCGATTCCTTCCAGAAAGCGTTGTTGCTGCAGGCGCGCAGCCTGATGGCCGGGGATCTTTCCGCGCGGATGTTTCGGCAGGCGACTCCGCAGGAGCTGCAGCAGCTGAATGCGCTGCGGGCGGAGGGCGTACAGCGCACCGTGGAAACGGATATGGTGTCGATGGCGACGACGAGCGCGCATCCCGTGCCGCTGCTGGTGTCGCTCAAGGCAGTGAATCCGCAGAAGTATCCGTTCTACGGAACGGTGGTGTTGCAGCCAGCGGGCCAGCTACGCCAGGTGCTCACGAATCAGACCGTGGTGGTGGACGAAGAGCTGCTGGTGCGGATGCAGGCAAAGATCGGCGACCAGCTGAAGATTGGCGGACGCTGGTTCCGCATTGCCGCCACCATTGCGAAGGAGCCGGATCGGCTGATGGAAGGTATCGGTCTGGGTCCGCGGGTGATGATGACGCGCGCCGCGATGGAGGAGACCGGCCTGCTGATGCCGGGAAGCCGCGCCACCGAGCGGTACGTCTTCAAGCTTGCAGACAAGCAGTCGGTCGCCGCGGTGCGGGCGAAGGTGGAGAAGATTCTGCCGGACGCGGAGGTGGCGGATTACCGCCAGACCAGTCCGGCCATCACCCACGGGCTGGACCATGCGACCGGGCTGCTGAGCCTGATCTGCCTGGTGGCCATGGTGCTGGGCGCCATCGGTGTGGGAATGGCGATGCGCGCGCACCTGCAGCAGCGGATCGAGATCCTGGCGATCATGAAGTCGATTGGCGCACGCTCGTCGGATATCCTGCGCATCTATCTACTGCAAACCGTGCTGCTGGGCACGGCGGGAGCGCTGATCGGGATCGCCCTGGGACTTGGCGTGGAGTACGCTCTGCCAGCCGCGCTGGGCAGCCTGCTGCCGCTGCGTCCGGCGCTGGAGCTGCCCGCCGGACCGGTGCTGGAGGCGCTGGGCACGGGAATCCTGACTACGGTGCTGTTCTGTCTGCCGCCGCTGCTCGACGTGCGGAAGGTGCGGCCGGGTCTGGTGCTGCGGCGGACCGTGGAAGGCGGCGAAAGCGGCAGCTGGCTGCGGTGGGTGAAGGAACAGAGACTGCAGCTCGCAGCCATTGCGGTCATCGTGGCTGCGTTGGGCGGCATTGCCGCGGCGCTGGCTGATTCATGGCTCATTGGCAGGTGGTTTGCTCTGTGCCTGGCCGGCGTGCTGGCGGTGATTCTGGGAATGGCGGCGGGTGTGCTGCGCGGACTGCGCGCCTTTCTGGCACGGACACGGTTGCATTTGCACTCCGTGTTGCGGCACGGGCTGGCGAATCTTTACCGGCCCGGCAACCAGTCGGCGGCGGTGATGGCGGCGCTGGGTGCGGGAGTCATGCTGATTTTGAGCGTCTTCCTCATGCAGCGGTCCATCGTTGAATCGCTGCACGCCGACGTGAAGCCGAACACGCCCAATGTGTTTCTGGTGGACATGAGCACCGGCGAGCTGCCGGGCATTGAGGCGCTGCTGAAGAAACAGGCCGGCGTGAAGAGCGGCCTGGAGACGATTCCAGTCGTCGCCGGACGGCTGGATTCGATTGACGGAACGCCGGTCAGCGAACTGCGGAAGAAGCATTATCCAAAGTGGCTGCTGCGTTCGGCAACGCTTTCGTGGGCCAGTGCGCCGCCGGCGGGCACGAAAGTGACAGCAGGGAAGTGGTGGAGTAAGGGATCGAATGCGAACGATCTCGCTGTCGTCGAAGAGGTGGCCAAACGGCTGCACATGAAGGTGGGGACTCCAGTTACCTTCATCGTCGGCGAGACGAGGATTGCGGTGAAGGTAGGGGCCATCTACAAGACCGTCGGCCAGCATGCCTTCCGGCGCAGCGAGTTTGTTCTGCCGCACGCTCTGCTGGAGAACCAGCCAGTCGTCTGGTACGGGGACATCCATGCGGAAGCGTTCGCGATCCCTGACATCGAGCGGGCGCTCTTCGCGGCGTATCCCACGGTGACGGTGGTGAACATCGCGGATATCCTGTCCACGATTCAGGGGGTGGTCGATCAGATCACGATTGTGATTCGCTTCCTGGCGGGCTTCTCCATTCTGGCGGGGCTGATCATTCTGGCGTCGAGCGTCGCGAGCACCCGCTTCCGCCGCATGCGCGAGGTGGTGGTGCTTAAGACGCTGGGCGCCACGCGGCGCCGCATTGCGACGGTCTTCAGCGTCGAGTTTGTGGTGCTGGGACTGCTGGCTGGCGCGGTAGGGGTCCTCTTCGCGAACCTGCTCACGCGAATCCTGCTGCACCGCATGGACGTGACCTTCCACAGCGACACGGCCGGCTCAGCGGCAGCCGTGGTGGCGACGGCAGTCCTGGCCGTAGTCACCGGATGGATAGCCAGCTTCAGGATTCTGGGACAGAAACCGCTGGAGGTTCTGCGGGAGGAGTGAATCCCGGGCGGCGCCTGACTGCGGTAACCTACAGAAAGTTTGACCGCATCGGCTGGTGCCGATAGTATGAGAAAGCGGTGTTCGATGCGACAACGCGTTGCACCGTGACCTACCTGAAAGACTGCCCCCTCGTTCAACGGCAGGACAGCTGACTCTGGATCAGCATATCGGGGTTCGAATCCCTGGGGGGCAGCCAATTAGAATCAACAACTTACGCTTCCTCTCCCTCCCGAAAACGCCTCTGTCGTAACATTTTGTCGTAACTTTTCGTTGAGGAATTCTGTGGAATTCCCGTCCTTTTCAGGGAACCTCGAGGAAAAGAGCGATGCTGCTGCGCCGCGCCCGCGGCGTCTCGGCATGACACCTCAGCGGCGCTAATCGAGAAGCCTTCCCGCGTTTGACCGAACGCCTGTTCTGTCTGACAAAGACACTCACCATGGAACACGGGAAACGGCCCACGCTGCCTCGCGGACTTCGCTGGGATCCACGCTCGCCACACATCTGTTTCAGCTGGCGCGATGAGCGCGGACGACAGCATCAACAGTCCACTCACACCGATGATCCTGCCAGGGCGCTCGCCTTCAAACAGGATTTCAAGAAGGAGAACCGCGACGAGATCGAGGAACCGTGCGCGAGCTGCAGATCAGAGTCGCCTGCCGCTTGGCGAAGCCGCCAGGATGTACTTTAGCTGGAAAGCCGCGACAAACCGCGAATCGACGATCGCTCGCGAGAGGCGGATCTTCCGACAAATCGAGAAGTTCACCCTGGCCGGCAGGGCTTACCCCAGGAAATGGCCGCGCGCGTCACCATGGCAAACACCGTCGCCAACCCTTCTCCCAAGCCGCGGCGAAGACGCATTCGGCACAACTCCGCCTGCACCGTGAGACGCGCACCTTTACTGCACGATAACGTTCACTGTAGTAGAAACCGCGATGCCTGCATTCGCCGAATCGACGCCCTTTACCGTGAAGCTGTAAGTGCCAGGAGTCGTCGCCGTAACCGAGGAACTGCCGCCGCCACTTCCGCCGCCCGCCGCACTGCCACCACCGCAGCCGACCGCGCCCACAGCACAAATCACAACCGCAAGCAGGGCGAGCCGAGAGAGCCACTTCCGGCGCCGGCGCGACGGAAACCCGAGCAGCAGCACGGCAGCCAGCACACCTGCACCACGGCCGAGCCAGCCAGATTCGGATCGTGCGGGCTGGAGAAATGCAGAACCGCCAGTCGTAGTGAAAATCGTCAGAGTCGCTGTGCCACTCCCGCCGGAGGTGAAGACCAGGCTCCCCGGTTTCATGTTGCATGTCGGCAGACCCATTGCACCCGCCGGGGATGACGTCAGCAGGCAACTCAGTTCCATCGTGCCCGAATAGCCGCTCCCCGCTGAGAGCGAAACCGTTGTAGTCGTGGTTCCTCCGGGAGACACGGGTGCAGGCGACCCTGAGGATGCCACCACCTCCGAAACCTGCACGGCCGCTGTTCCGGTTGCGGCAGCGTAGTCTGCATCGCCGGAATAGGCAACGGTTAGAGTATTGTTGCCGGCACTCAGTGCGCTGCCCTGAACCGTGAAGTTTGCCTCGCCGGATTGCAGTGTCTGAGTTGCGGAGTACGATCCGGAGGTCAGCGTAATCGAGCCGGTGGGAACCGGTTGTCCGCCTGCCGCTGCTACCGACACAGCAACCGTCACGCTCTGTTTGTTGGTGATATTGGTTGCGGAAGTCTTAACGGTAACAGTGGCCGATCCAGCGCCAATTGCCTGGGTAACCGTCACCGCCGCTGACTGTGCCGCCGTGGTCCAGACCGGCGAAGCCGACGCATCCGGAGTATAAGTCGCCGTCAGTTTATCTGAGCCAACAGACAGCGTCCCTGCCGCAAGACTAAAGGAAACCGATCCTGAAGCGAGGGTCTTTTGGGCGCTATAACTTCCGCTGCTGAGGGTTATAGATCCGGTTGGCCCGGGCACACCGCTGCCGGTGACGGTAACGGTGACGTCCAGAGACTGCGCTGTGGTCAGGCTGGTCATCGATGGCGTAACTACCATCACCGGAGACGACTTCGGATGGACAATGACTGTCGCAGCTCCGCTTCCCGACTGGTAAATCTCCGAACTCGCCGTGTCGGGCGAGTAAGTCGCCTTCAGCGTGTCTGTGCCGACGGCCAGAGAGCCGGCGGAAATAACGATGGTCGCGGCGCCGTTACTCAGAGCAACGGCAGGGGAAGTGTACGACCCGCTGCTCAGTGTCACTGTGCCCGCCGGAGTTGGACTGCCACTGACGGTCACGGCCACGCTGAGGGACTGCCCAACAGTGATCGTGCCGCTCGATGGCACCACCACGATCGTCGGTGCGGACTCCGAATTGACGATGACCGAGGCCGTGCCGCTTCCCGACTGGTACATCTCCGAGCTTGCCGCGTCGGGTGAGTAAGTCGCCTTCAGCATGTCCGTGCCGACCGCCAGAGAGCCGGCGGAGATGTCGATGGTCGCGGCGCCGCTGCTCAGAGCAACTGTGGGGGAAGTGTACGACCCGCTGCTCAGTGTCACTGTGCCCGTCGGAGTCGGACTGCCGCTGACGGTCACGGCCACGGTGAGCGGTTGTGCGACCGTTACCGTGCTGCTGGACGGAACAACAGCGATAGTGGGCACGGGTTTAGGATTGACGATCACTGAAGCCGTGCCGGTTTCGGACTGATATATCTCCGCACTCGTCGCATCCGGCGAGTAGGTGGCAGTCAGGGTGTCCGTGCCGATCGGCAAAGAGCCGGCCACTATGCTGATGTCGGCACTGCCGCCGCTGAGAGGTACGGCGCCGGAACTGTACGATCCGCTGGTCAGCGTCACCGTGCCGGTGGGAGCCGGGTTGCCGCTGATGGTGACGGTGACACTGAATCCCTGTGCGACGGTCAGGCTGGTCTTCGACAGCGTCAAAGTCACTGTGGGCACGGATTTCGCCTGTACCGCAATCACCGAAGAAGCAGTTGCGGAAGCATAAGTTTCCGAGCTCGCCTTGTCCGGAGTGTAAGTCATCTCCAGGGTGTCGCTGCCAACGGCCAGCGAGTCACCGGCGACATCAATGGTGGCAGCGCCGGCATTCAGACTCACGGCGCCTGAATTGTAGGAACCACTGCTGAGCGTCACAGATCCCGTTGGCGTTGGATTACTGCCACCGCCAGCGACCGTTACTTTTACGGTCAGCGGCTGTCCCACGATGATGCTGGAAACGGAAGGCAGCAGCTGAACTGTAGGCGTCGTTAGCGGATGGATGGTGTAGGAAACGCTCCCCGCGGAACTCCACCTGTAGGTGCCGGCGATGGCCATGGCCTGCAGAGTTTCCGATTGCGCCACCGACACCGGTCCGGTGTAAAGGGTGGAATTTTCCGTGGGCGTGCTTCCGTCAGCTGTGTAGTAAATGGTGGCGTCGGGCGTGCTGTCGAGGATGGAAACCATTTGGGTGCCGTAGTAGGAGCCGGCGGAGAGGCTGAACGTCGGCGTCGCTGCCGTGCGTGTGAAGCTCACCTTGCGCACTTCATAGCCATACTGATCCGCAATGTAGAGGCTTCCATTCTGGCCCAGGCTAAGTCCCTCCGTGCTGCGGAACGTCGCCACCGACGGCGACCCGCCGTCGCCGGTATCGACGTCACCTGCGGGATAGCTTCCCGCAAAAGCTTCGATAGTGCTGTCCCCCGCCGGGATTTCGCGCACTTCCCCTCCGCCGGAGAGGAACAGATCGCCGGCGGCATCAACAACGAGTCCTGACGCTTGCACCTCGGCCTGAAGGGCAGGCCCCCCATCTCCGCTGTTACCGTTGATCCCATTGCCGGCAACGGTAGTAATAATGCCGCTTCCCGCGGCAACCCGGCGGATGCGCCCGTAATCGGCGATGTAGAGATCCCCCTGGGAATCAAAGGCAAGCGCGGCGGGACTGGAAAGAGAAGCCGCGGTTGCCGGCCCGCCGTCACCCAGTGGCGCAGGATAGATATTTCCGCCCGCAACTGTGCTGATGTCTCCCGTGGCAGCTGAAACCATCCGCACCACATGGTTCCAGGTATCCGCTATATAGAGGTCGCCCGCCTTGTCAAAGGCAATGCCTTCAGGATGACTCAGGGTGGCCGCCGCAGCAGGACCGCCATCGCCGTTCGTCGAGCTCACCTGGCCGGTCCCCGCGAATGCGCTGATAACACCAGTCTTTGCCGAGACAACCCGCACCTCGTTGTTATTGGTGTCGGAGATATAGAGATTGCCATTCTTGTCGAGCGCCAGAGAGGATGGATCGTCCAGCCTTGCGCTGGTGGCCAGCCCTCCATTCCCGTCTGGGCCGTAGACGCCCAGAGTCCCTGCATAGACCGTGGCAATGCCGCTCGTAGCGGAGATTTTCCAAACAACTTCGTTTTCGGGATCGGCTATGTAGAGGTTGCCGCTGGCGTCCGTTATCGCATCCACCGGATCCATGGAGGTGCTCGTGGCGAGATTCCCCGCGGAAGGCGCATTCGATTGTTGCCCCGTGCCGGCAACCGCATTGATCGTCACCGCGGGCGGCGTTGTCACGTCGTATGCCGCCGTCACCGGAGCACTGGGCAGATACCCCGGCGCCGCTGCCACTGCACTCAGCGTCACAGAACCGTCTACATTGAGCGGAGTCCGGTAAAGGGGAGGAGTCGTGCTCGCTGTTGTGCCGCCCAGCCGCAGGTAAATCGAAGCGCCCGGAGTGGGGTCGCTCAGCGCGACGCTCTGCGCATTCGCAAAGCTTCCCGCTCCGGGGGTAAAGACCGGAGCGGCTGTCCGCTGCGTGGGCGGTGGTCCGGGTGCCGTCACTTCCAGCACGCGATCCGTTCCGTCGGTCACAAGCAGATTACCGGCGGAATCCGTCGATACGCTGTGCGGATAACATAACGCAGCACTCGTGGCCGCTCCGCCGTCGCCGCCCACCGAACCGCATACCGCCCCATTGCCGGCTACGGTAGAAATCGTCCCGGTAGCCGCCGCAACTTCTCGAACCACACTATTGTAGTTATCGGCGATGTACAGATTCCCCGATCCATCCACCGCCACGCTCCACGGAAAGTAGAGTTCCGCGCTGGTGGCAGGTCCGCCGTCGCCGCTGTAGCCGCCAGTGTAGCTGCCGGCCCCATAGCCATCGCCGGCTACGGTTGTAATGATTCCCGTGGACGCCGCTACCTTGCGAATGCGGTTGTCATACGTGTCGGCAATATAGACATTTCCGGCCTGATCAACAGCAACGCCTTCCGGCCCGGTAAGCGAGGCGCTTGTGGCTGGACCGCCGTCGCCGAGTTTGGCCGCGCTGTAGTTGCCGCCTGCGAAGGGAGCGATATCGCCGGTCGACGCGCTCACTTTCCAGACGATGTTACCAGCCTCATCCGCAATATAGAGATTGCCGGCGGAATCCACTGCGACTCCAGTCGGCATCTCAAGGGCCTCGCTTGTTGCTGGTCCGCTTCCGCTGCCTGTACCGCCGCCTGCGACGGTTGTTATCACACCCGTGGCGGCATTTACCTCACGCACCACGGCATTATAGGAATCGGCAATATAGAGATTCCCCCGGGCGTCCAGAGCCAGGCCGGTTGGCTGATTGAGTTCAGCGCTGGTAGCAGCTCCGCCATCTCCCTTGTACCCGGCAATGCCATTCCCGGCATAGGTAGTAATCACGCCCGTGCCAGCGGCGATCTTCCGGATGCGATTGTTGCCCGTATCGTCGATATAGATATTTCCCGCACTGTCTCTAACCGCGAACATCGGACCATTGAGATCGGCGAAGGTGGCTGGGCCGCTGTCACCGCTATATCCAAAGCGGCCATTTCCGGCGACGTTGTAGATGAACGACGAGTTGGCCGAACCAATGAAGTACTGCCCGCCGGCAGGACTGCTCATCGAGTACCCCGGCGCTATGGCGCCCACAACCAAATCTTCGGACGCAGGCACGGTGATTTGTCCGGTGTAGACAGTGGAACTGATCGTCGGCTGAGTCCCGTTGGTCGTGTAGTAAATCTGAGCATTGGTAAGCGGGTCGGTGATGCTAACCTGTGCTGAAGTCGAATAGTAGCCTGGCTGCAGCGAAAGCTGCGGCGCCGGGGCTGCCGGGAAATTCAGCTGGTACGCAGCCGTCACCAGGCTACTCTGGTCGTAGCCGGTACCCTCCGCATAGGCCTGAACGAATTCCTGGCCACCCAGCGACAGGCTGATCGGTCCGCTGTACTTCACAAATCCGGCGGTGCTCACAGTACCGTATTCCGAATAGTAGATGGTCGCCCCCTGGCTGGGGTCCGTAATGGTCAGGGATTGTACGGTCGTGTAGGTTCCTGCGGAAACGGAAAGTACAGGAGTCGCCGCTTCAACCGCCAGATTGGTCGTCCCCGACGAACTGCCTGTAAAAGTTGTATCTCCTGCATAACTGGCTTCCACTTCGTGAGGACCAGGACCAGCAGGCGTCACGTTGTTTAATGTCGCCGTGGCTGTTTCAGTGGGCTGGCTCAGCGCCGCCGCAAAGCCGCCCGTATCCTCCGGCTCAACGATATCCGGCACACCATCGCCGTTCAGGTCAGCGATGGCCACACTGCCTGAATCGAAGCTCCCTGTGGACCAGATGGGAACACCTGCGCTGAAGGTGCCGTCTCCTTTGCCCAGAAGCACCAACCCACCCCCAGTCACCAGGTCAGGTATCCCATCGCCGGTCACATCCGCGACGGCAACCGCTCCGCTGATATACTCACTCACCTGCTGCGGCGTCTGAAAGGTCCCGTTGCCATTGCCCAGCAGGATCGACCCGCCGGCGCCATTCACACCATAGTCCGAAACAGCCAGATCCATCTTTCCATCGCCGTTCAAATCCGCCGCGGCAATCCCGCCAAACTGCACGCCCGTCCCGACGCTGACGGAGGAAGACGTAAACGTCCCGTTCCCATTCCCCAGCAGAATCGTGATCGTTCCATTGGCATTGTCCGGAACCGCAAGATCCGTGATTCCATCTCCGTTGAAATCTCCGGCGGCGATTCCCGCGGGCGACGATACAGCCGTGGTGGTCGCCACCTGGCTGAAAGTTCCATCTCCCTTGCCCAGATAGACGATCACTGAATTGTTGGTCAGCACCGCCAGATCGGCGATCCCATCCCCGTTGAAATCTCCGGTCACCAGCGCTATTGGAGCTTCGCTCAAAGTGATGGTGCTGGAGGTTGGGAAAGTGCCGTCTCCCTTGCCCAGAAAGATAGTCACAGTCTTTGCATCGATACTTGAGACGGCCAGATCGGGAATACCATCGTCATTGAAGTCAGCCACGACAATTCCCTCCGGGTTCTGCCCTGTGGCGAGCGTTGCCGAAACAGGATTGAAAGTGCCGTCCCCCTTACCCAGATAGATAGCAACGCTCGATCCGCTTAATCCCGAAGTGAGCGCCACATCCGGTATGCCATCGCCATTGAAATCCGCCGCTGCCATTGCGTTCGAGCCGTTATAGCTCCCGGCAATTGCATTTTCGACGAAACCAAGTCCTGCGGTCGCTGCGCCCAGGCTCGCGCTGCCCAGACTGGTGCTGCTGTAGCTGGTGTCCGGAAACGTCACCGTCCCCGTAGGTGCCGGCGCCGACGGAGAGTCGACGATTCCTGCCACAGTCGCGGTTAGAGTGTAGGGATTTAAACAGCATGTGCTTTGCATCGTCGTCACAGACGGGAACTGTCCCGTAACCGTCAGCGTGGCCACGCTGGAGGAACTACCCATCTCCGTATTCGTCCCCAGAAACACCGCCTTATACAGATGGCTGCCGATGCCTGGCCGAAAGATCAGGGTTGCTTTGCCTGCGCTCGTCAGCTGCGCCAGCCCCAGCCGATGAATGTCCGTGCAGTACGTCGCCGATGCGTCGCAGAATGCCACTTGTCCCGGAGTAACAGCTGCTGCCCCGGCCTGTACGCTGGCTGTCAGCGTCACCACGGCGCCGGAGGAGACGCTGCTGGCAGCGCTGCCACCGGAAGTCACAGTTATCGTGGTCGCAGTTGCATTCCTGGCCTGAGCGTGAAGGGCAGAACAAAAAAACGCCGCGGTCAACGCAAGGATTGCCGCACGAACAGAGGCAGAGATAAGAATCCGGCGCAACACATACAGGCACAAACGGGGCATATTCAACACTTTCAATAGCATCTTGCAGGTGGAGACACAGGAAGTTCTATGCTATTGCCCGCGGGATGGCTGGTCTGCTGTTATTTCCAGTTAGCCCGGGCTACAGAAAAGAAATCCGTGGTCGCGGAAGCGCCGCAAGTATAGCATGCGATCTGCGAAAGAATCCTGTGGGTTTTTCCTTCACTCTCCTGATACCGTTGGCATTCACCATTGGAGACTTCCGGCAGGGGTGGGAATAGGTCAGATTGAACCGTTGCTCAGGTTCCGCTGTCGAACTTAGGGTGAACTCCGCCGCGCGGGCCAGTTCGCTCGTCGTCCTGCCAATCGACTCTGCAATCGCGGATAGTGCGTCCAGACGGCAGGTGGAGAGTTCAACGAGACGTGAAGCTGTTCCCGGGTGCGGGCCGTGACGGACTGCTGCCGCGAGTGCGTGGAAACGGGCAGAGGCTCGCCATCCGGGGCGACGCAGCAAGCTAGTCCAGATCACCGGCCACCACCGTCAGTCCTGAGCATTTGGGAGGTGGCAATGGAACCGTTGAAGCAGTCATCGATCGACTGGACCTACTCCATTCTTCTGCGACGGTGCATCGAGATGGCGGATGTGCACCTACGTCGATCCGCAATCTTCAATACACCGCTCGTGGCGCATTTAACCTTTGGCCGGCAACGGAACCGTGATGGGCTGGCCTCTGTAGTGAACGACGACATCCGGATGCTGGTCAGGATTCGGACCCACACCGTGGCCGGGCCGCACCACTTCGATACGGAGAGTGTAAGTTTTCCGCATACCTGGGAAGCTGCCTGCCCGTGGGCCGATGACCAGGGTGCGATCACGATCGTTCCAGCGCATGGGAATCATGCTGTACTCACCGTGCTGGTATCCGTATCCGTCGCCCGCGTCTTCATAGAGCCGGAAGCTGGCGTTACGCCCGGGATAGATCCGAATCTCCATAGGGTTCTCCGGCTCCGCTGTAGATTGAATCACCGGGCCGAGCACCAGGATGCTGCCCCGCTTCACAAAAACCGGGATCTGGTCGAGAGGCGCCTGGGCGGTGACGACGTGTCCGCCCTGGAGCGACAGGCCGGTCCAGAAGTTCGTCCATCCGTCTCCGGCCGGCAGCGTCACCCGCCGGGAAGTGGCATCTTTTCGCGTCACAGGACTGACGAGGAGGGACTTCCCGAACAGGAACTCGTGACTGACGTTGCGAAGCGCGAGCTGGTGCGGATATTCAAAGGGCAGCGCGTTGATGATCGATCCTCCCTGGCTCGTCACGTCCCGGTCGGTGGAATAGATGTAGGGCAACAGCCGGTAGCGCAGTTTATCGAACTTCAGAATGGTCTTTTCGGTGGCCGGACCATAGTTCCACATCGCGGTTTTCGATTCCCAGCCGTGTACGCGGAAAATCGGAGTGAACGTACTGAATTCGAACCAGCGAATGAGGAGCTGATGATACGCCTTTGACGTGTACTGATTGGCAGGCCGGAAAAATCCGCCGGTGTCGCTGGTCCAGTAAGGGAATCCCGACATGCTGAAACTGAGGGCGTCAGGAATTTGCCGTTTCAGGGTGAGCCAATTCGCCGAAATGTCTCCCGACCAGGAGATGGTGCCGAGTCGCTGCTGCCCCGCGAACGCGGAGCGCGTGAGAATGGCCACGCGATTGTTGGGATCGGTCGAATGCTGGCCGTCCGCCACGGCCGTCGTCTCATAGAGAGGATAGGCGTTGCGGACAAAAAGTCCCGGCCCTAAGTAGGTGCTGCTTGTCTTCAGCGGGTCGCCTTCCGGTTCCGATGCATCGAGCCACCATGCGTCCACGCCATCCTTAAAGAGCCGTTTGTCCATGTCCGCCCAGAACAACTTGTCAGCTCCTGGATTGAACATATCCACCCAACTCTCGCCGCTGTGGCTTTCTCCCGGTTCGGCGCTCTGGGCGTTGTTGCGCAAGAGGTAATTATTCTTCCTGAACTGCTGGATGACCTGAGTCTCATTTCCGAATTTTGCCCATACCGAAATGGCGAAGTGAAGGTGCTCGCGATGCAGTTCGGAGATCATCTGGGCCGGGTGCGGGTAGTATTTCCTGTCGAAACGCATGGCGTTCCAACCGTACTTGCCCCAGTACTGCCAGTCCTGAACCATCACATCCACGGGGATCTTCTTTGCGCGGAACTCGGAAGCGACCTGAAGAAGTTGCTTCTGGCTGGAGTAGCGTTCTCTGGACTGCCAGAAACCAAAGGCCCAGCGTGGAAGCAGCGGTACAGCGCCGGTCTCCTCGCGATATTCCGCAACAACCTGATTGAGGCTGGGGCCGTACATAAAGTAATAATTGACTCCCTTGCCGGCCTGCGACTGAAACGCCATGGTATTCGAGGGATAGCGGACGGAAAGTTGTGTTTCCCCGCCCGTCGCAGCATGAACCTGACACGTGGTGTTGGCCTTGAGGCGGATTGTTCCGCCCGCAGCATGAGGCACCCACATGTTCTGAACGTTGATCACGGACTTTCCGCAAACGTCCAGTTGAAGCTCTTTGCGGAGATTGCCCTGTAGCAGGAAGCCGTATTCGCCTGCACGTCCCGTGTGGAAGACGCCGTTGCCGGTGGTGGGATCGATGGAGATATTTCTGGTGGCCGGATTGAAATAGGTGAGGGCGGCGTCGTCCCACAGGAGGCCGTATCCTTTGGTCGAAACCAGGAATGGGATGGCAATATTTGTGTTCGCCTGGAGAAGCTCGACGGGCATGCTGCGGACATTAAAAGTCCCATCAGCGCGCTGCCCGAGCCCATAGAGCGCTTCGCCGGGAGACAGTTCAAAGCCCTGTCGCACCTGATAAGTGTGAGCGCCGTCGATGGTTTTCAGCGTCAGCTTCCGTCCATTCGGCTGCTCGGCGAGGATCACCTTGCCTGTCGCCGATAAGAAGTGCACGTTCCGCGTGGTCCGGTTGATGGAAACCGTCAGATCGGCGGTCTGAATCCGGACCGTGGAACCGCTCGACGAAACCTGAAAATGCGTGCCGCCGCAGGGATGAGTAACGACGGGGACGGACGGGAAATAGAACTTCCTGGTCGGCTCGAAGAAGACGTGGATGACATTTCTGGCGCAGACATCGACATGCAACACGCCCGACTGCCCCTTCAGCGTGATGCCGTTGGGATCGCGGTGGAAACCTGAAGCGGCCTGTGCGGGCAACGCCGTCAACAGAACTCCGCAAAAGCACAGGACTAAGGCGAGAATCCACGATTTGAGAAGTGAGCGGCGAATCATCATTGGATGGATCGCTGCGGCCATAGCTTTCGACGACTCGCTTCCCGACCGGGCTGCACGAACGTACGCCTCTGCCTTGGCCGTCAAAGCGAAGATCGCTGCAACCAGAAAAAAGGCTAATCGAAGCGAACCCGAAAGTAGCTTCGCTGATTTCTTCAGCTGTTGAGTGAGCACGCTCCACTTTAATCGCTGCAGAAAGTCTGTGACAATGAAAATCTCTTTCGATAGGCCTTTTGCGGCTCAATTCTTAATGCCCGAATCATCGGTCCTGCAACAGAAATCAACATCGTCGCCAGCAAACCTCCGACGGATAGGAGTATGACTGCCGGGCTTCCAGCACTCACACCGAACACAAATGCTTTGAGTGCGCTTTCCACAAAGAAAATGAGAATTACCCCTGATGCAAGGCCGAGCAGCAGGGTCTTGAGGGCCTGACCGAGGACAAGCCGGACGATAACGGTGCGCCGAGCGCCGAGTGCGGCACGCCGCGCGATTTCGCGCCTGCGGGGGACGACATTGGTTGCTTTGCCCGCCGACAGGCGCGTGTATCGAGCGACCTCTATTTAAAGTCACCTGTGGTGCGCACCTCCTCGTAGAGGCCAGCAGTAGACGACTCCACGAAAGTGCGCAGCAGGGCAATCTGCTGCTGTAGGGCCTCACTCTGGTGATACTCCTTCTGTACTTCCGCTGATTCGTACCGGGTTATCCGGATCGCCGACTTGCCATCAGGGCTTCTGTACAGGCGGCTGCCGATAAGGCCCTTTGGCAGAGTGGCCGACGCGAAGAAGCGTCGATCAGCCTCGAAGAACTCCTCGACTTTGCCGGGTTTGATCGAAATGAAATTGATCTGCGTTACGGGATTCATGCATTTTCTCCTGGTTGGATTTGAATGATTAAGTTCAAGCGAGACGAATCGGGCTGCGTTGCCCGGCACGTGGAACTCAGCCCCGGGGATTAGAT
>JAJZJJ010000363.1 GCA_021810175.1 Acidobacteriota bacterium
TTCCGACGTTTACCAGGACCTGTACGGCGAAGGCAGCTTCACCGGCAAGGGCATTTACGAAGTTGTGACGCTGCATTCGGTGCTGGAGCGGCGGTTTCCGCGCAATTCCCTGCTGAGCCACGATTTGATCGAGGGGGCGTATGCGCGGGCCGGACTGGCGACGGATATCGAGGTGATCGACGATTATCCGTCGCACTACAGCGCGCACACGCGGCGCAAGCACCGCTGGGTGCGCGGCGACTGGCAGATCGCGCAGTGGATGTTCACGCGGGTTCCGGACGAATCCGGGAAGTACGTGCGCAATCCGATCTCGACGATCTCGCGCTGGAAGATTCTGGACAACTTGCGGCGTTCGCTGGTGGAGCCGATGACCATGGTTCTGCTGGTGGCCGGGTGGCTGGGGCTGCCGGGCGGCGCGCTCTACTGGACGCTGGTGACGCTGGGGCTGATGTTCTTCCCGCCGGTGGTGCAGCTGGCCTTCGGGCTGGGACGGGCGATCACGAACGAGCAGGAGGGCCTGGTGCGGGAGGTTCTGGCCGGCTTCCAGCAGGCGATTCTGACGACGCTGCTGACGCTGACCTATCTGCCGCACCAGACGATGCTGGCCATGGACGCCATTGTGCGGGCGCTGGTGCGGAAATTCGTGACCGGCCAGCGGTTGCTGGAGTGGGAGACGGCAGCCGAAGCCGAATCCGCGTCGCGGCGGACTTCCGCCGTGGACCGGTATCTGGCGTGGACGCCGCTGCTGTCGGTGGTTCTGGCCGGCGTGATCGCTCTGATCGATCCGCCGTCGCTCATGGTCGCCGCGGCGATCCTCATTTTGTGGGGATTCGAGCGGGACATGACGGACTGGCTGAACAAGCCGCAGCGCGAGCCGCGGCACCGGCTGCGGACCGAGGACGCCGTGTTTCTCCGCGAGTATGCGCTGCGGGTGTGGCGGTTTTTCTGCGAGTTCGGCGGGGCGAAACACAATTATCTGATTCCGGACAACGTGGAGCAGGACGGGCTGTTCGAGGCGGCACGAGTTTCGCCGACCAACCTGGGACTGCTGTTCAATGCTCGGCAGGCCGCCTGCGAATTCGGTTTCCTGACCACGCCTGAATACGCCGAGCTGATGCAGCGCAGCTACCAGACCATGGCGAAGCTGCCGCTGTTTCGAGGGCACCTGTACAACTGGTACACGACGGATACGCTGGAGCCGCTGCAACCGATCACGATTTCGTCGGTGGACAGCGGGAACTTCGTGGCATCGCTGTACACGGTGCGCACGGGCACGCTGGGCCTGCTCAGGCGGCCGCTGATCGAGCCGCGGTTGTTCGCCGGTCTGGACACGCATCTGCGGCTGCTGCGGTCGCTGAAGGGCGTTCCGGCACGAATGGCGGAGTTGCGGACGCCGGAGCGGATGGACGACGTGCAGGGATGGGTGGACTGGGTTTTCGCCGCCGAAACCGGGGCGGCGTTTGCCGATCTTCCTCCTTACACGGAAATCTCCCTCGACGAGGTGCTGTGGTGGTCGAACGAGACGCGGCGGCGGATTGAAGCCATCGCCGGTCTGGTCCGCGATTACATGCCGTGGCTGCACCCGGATTTCGCCGAGCTGCGGCGGTCGCTGCACGAGCCGTTCTTTGCCGCGTCACCGGATGGCGACGAGAGGCTGGTGGTGCCCGGTCTGGAAGATGCCGTGACGTTTGCGGCAGCCATCGAGCACCGCATGCAGCGGCCGCATCCGATGCCGGAGAGCGGCGAGGCGGCCGGACTGATGGAGCGTCTGCGGCGGGAGCTGATGGCGGCGCACCAGCGGCTGGAATCGCTGGTGGACAGCCTGCGGCTGGTTTCGGCCGAAGCCGGACGGATGGCCGAGGACACCGACTTCGCCTTTCTGGTCAACAAGGACCGGCTGCTGCTCTCGATCGGGTACGAGTTCGCGACCGGCAAGATTCACTGGGCCTGCTACGACATGCTGGCCTCGGAGGCGCGGATCGCGACGTATATCGCGGTGGCGCGGGGCGAGCTTTCGCAGCAGGGCTGGTTCAAAATGTCGCGCTCGCATACCCAGGCGTACGGGCACTCGGTGCTGCTGTCGTGGACGGGCACGATGTTCGAGTACCTGATGCCGGCGTTGTGGATGAACAGCTATCCCAACACGCTGCTCTCGCGGTCGCTGTACGCGGCGGTGGACATCCAGCGGGCGTATGCGCGGAAGAAGGGGATTCCGTGGGGGATTTCGGAATCGGGGCTGTCCGACCGCAACGAGCTGGGCCACTACCACTACCAGGCGTTCGGCATTCCGCAGGTGGCGCTCAAGTGGGACGCGACGGCCGGACCCGTGGTTTCGCCTTACTCGACCTTTCTGGCGCTGAATGTGGAACCGGAGGCGGCGATCCGCAACCTGCGGCGGATGGCGGCGGCGCACTGGACCGGTCCGTGGGGGTTCTACGAGGCCATCGACTTCCGCCAGGGTCGCAATCAACCGGAGCCGGTGCGGGAGTGGATGGCGCACCATCAGGGCATGTGCATTCTGGGCCTGCTGAATCTGCTGGATAACGGCGTGGTGCAGCAGTGGTTTTACGAGAACACGGAGATGCGGGCGGTGGAACTGCTGCTGCACGAGAAGCCAATTCGCGAGGCGGCCCTGAAAGCGCAGGCCTCCGCTACGAAGCCGCCGAAGCGGGCGAAGGCGAAGAAGAAACAGCCTGGGGCTCTGAACGGCGCGGTTCTGCCGAAGGCTGGATAGCGGCGACCTCGCGGGCGGGCTCGGCGTGCGGCGCGGCCTGGGCGAAGGCGGCGCGATGGCGCTGGTAGATGCCCAGCACTTTGGCGGCGCGGGCCGGATCGGTGGACCAGGTGCGGGAGACCTCAGTAACGAACTGCTCTCCATTGTCCGCCGCCAGCGCCCGGCGGTAGTTGGGCCAGGCGGGGGCGAGCGAGCGGAGCAGGGCCATGCGCTCGCGGAAGCAGGAATCCCAGTCGGGGAAGCTGACCCAGACGGCCTGGATGGCCACCCAGGCTCCGTGGCGGAATTCGCGGGTGGGCAGGATGATGGATGCGGTTCCTGACAGGGGCGGATGGGCCTGCTTCTGTCCGAAGAGGTTGTTAGCGACGACGGCCAGATGGGAGCGTCCCCAGCCGGATTCGAGGGCGGCCTCGCACGCAGCGTAATCGGGAAAGAGATGGCCGGCTTTGCGGGCCGCGTCGGACGCCTGCGCGAGAAATGCATCCTGCATGGAGTGCATGGTGATCCTTCCGAGCTGACTGGCCGGAGATGAGCACAGTCAGAAAAGGCGGAGCCGCGAAGGTTCCGCCGTGGGTTGAGGTTGGGCGGCGCGGGGACCCCCCTGGGTCATTTCCAGCGCATCCATATGATTCCGCGTGGTTTATCTATATATTTACTGACTCGACAACATATAGGCATATGATTCGAGGGCAGTTATTCAGAGCCTCTGGATCTGGCACCGTGGCAGCTGAGACAGTTCGATCTGGAGCGGAAGCTGGAAGGCTTCCGCTGCGATTTCCGATGGGGCACCCCCCCGGGTCATTCCCAGCTCATGCATATGATTCTGAACGTGTTAGCTCCATGTTTACTGACGCGACAACAGGCAAGCATATGATTCGATGGCACTTTCCAAAAGGCGCTGGAATGGCGGGAGAGTCCATTGGCGTTCCGGAGCGAACAAAGAAAAAGGCCGCACAGGCGGCCTGTAAAATTGCGTGATGTTTTCTACCCTAATAAATTCAGAATAACTGTTCGGAGGTTGAATCGTGCCATCAAAGTTCGAGATGAATGAGATGTAAGTGCTTTGCCATCAGCGGCAGTTACTTTGGTGAAGAGCTGCGGGGCTTGACAACCCGGGCGGCGGCGCGGCGATGAATCTGAGACCGCAGTTATTTCTGAATAACATTCTGAAAAGCGGCCTTCTCAACCCCGATGCCGCAAGAAAGCCCGCGGAATTCCCGCGGACCATGGCGGCAGGGACGCGAGGAAGCGGAGCTGAAGGCGGTCGGGCAGAATCAACGTCCGGGCAGGATGAACGTCCGGGCACGATGAATCAGTGCAGGTCGGCGGCGGGCTCCAGGCGCAGGTCTTCGTAGGGCAGGTCGAGTTCGGCGCAGAGGGCCTCGACGACCAGCTCATGATCGGCGCGCTGGGGCAAGCCGGAGACGGTGATCGCGCCGATGACTCCGGCGCCGCGAACCCGAAGGGGAAAGCAGCCGCCGTGGGAGGCGTAGTCGGCGATGGGCAGGCCGTAGCGCTCGTGCAGGGAGGTGTGCCTCTGCTCCATTTCGAGGCCGATAGCGAAGGAGGCGCGATGGTAGCGGAAGACGACGTTGGTCTTGCGGCGGACCCACTCGGGGTTGTCGGGGGTGGTGCCG
>JAJZJJ010000364.1 GCA_021810175.1 Acidobacteriota bacterium
GTATTCGATCCATACCCGGGCGCAGGAGCGGACCATCCGCAGCCGCCAGAGAATCGAGCGGGCCCTGACCGTCGAGCGCAACTTCGTCTCCGCCGTCCTCGACACGATGAGCGCCCTGGTCCTGGTGCTGGATACAGCCGGACGCATCGTGCGCTTCAACCGCGCCTGCGAAGAGATCACCGGCTATACATTTGCCGAGCTCGCTGGACGCGCATTTCCCCAGGAGCTGTTTCTCGCCGAGGAACGCGAACTTGCGCTCGATCTCCTGCAGCAGGCCCTCTACGGGGGCCAGAGCCAGGCCTGCGAACTCCACTGGCTGTCGCGTGAGGGGCGTCGCCGCCGAATTTCATGGAACACAACCACGCTCACCGACGGCATCGGCGAAATCAATTTCATCATCATGACCGGTGTCGATGTCACCGAGCAGCGCGAAGCGGCAGCCGCATTGCGCGCCAGCGAAGCCAGATATCGCCAGCTCATTGAAGGCTCTCTCGGCATCGTTTGCACCCATGACCTCGAGGGACGCCTCCTCTCCATCAACACCTACGCCGCGGAAAGCCTCGGCTACACGGTCGAAGAAATGACGGGCCGCTGGCTCGGCGATTTCGTCGTCGAGGAACAGAGACCTGGCTTTGAAGCCTACCTTCGCGACGTTGCTCGAACAGGCGAGGAACAGGGCGTCCTCACGCTCCAGCATCGCGACGGCAGTGTCCGCTTTATCGCCTGGCGCAATCGCCTGCTCGATCTGCCGGATATGCAGCCCTTCGTCCTCAGCCATGGCGTCGACGTAACCGAAAAAACCGATGCGGAAAATCGCCTCCACGCCCTCATGCGGCAGCGCGAATCGATCCTGGAGTCAGTCGGAGACGGCATCTTCGGCATCGACATGCAGGGACAGATTGTCTTTATGAACCAGGTCGGAGCCCGCCTGCTCGGCTACGATCAGGCGGAGATGGAAGGCAGGGATTTGCTGCCCATGCTGGGACATGCCCGCATTGAGGGCCAGCCATACAAAGTCGAGGATAGCCCTATCTATGCCGCACGCCGGGCCAACGCTCCGCTCCGTGTGCGCGATGAAATCTTCCGCCATAAGAATGGTGACGCCGTCCCCGTCGAGTACGTGGCCTGCCCCATGCTTCTCAATGGACACGTCACCGGCGTGGTCGTTGCCTTCCAGGATGTCACCGAACGACGCCGGCTGGACCGGATGAAGGACGAATTCATCTCCACGGTCAGCCACGAGCTTCGAACCCCGCTCACCGCTCTCCGTGCCGCACTTGGACTCATTGCCGGAGGTGCCCTCGAAAAGCGCCCCGAAAAGGCCGCGCAGATGATGAACGTCGCCATCGGCAACTGCGACCGCCTGACCCGCCTCGTCAACGATATCCTCGATTTCGAGCGCATGGCTTCTGGACGCCTTCCCATGCGCTTCCAGGAACTGGATGCGCGGGATCTGCTCCGCCGCGCCTGCGACCTCCAGCACCCCAGTGCCCAGAAGGCGGGAATCACCCTGCGCATCGATGCTGTGCCGCTGATGCTGTGGGTGGATGAGGATCGAATTCTTCAGACCCTCGGAAACCTCATCGGCAACGCCATCAAGTTTTCTCCTTCCGGCAGCGACGTTGTGCTGCGTGCGCGGGAAATGGGCGCAGCCGAGGCAGTGCTCTCCGTCTCGGACCGGGGGCGTGGCATTCCGCCGGAGAAGCTGGACCTGATCTTTGAGAGATTTCAGCAGGTAGATGCTTCCGACTCCCGCGACATGGGCGGAACCGGTCTCGGCCTGGCCATCTGCCGCAACATCGTCCGCCAGCATGGCGGACGCATCTGGGTGGAGAGCGAAGTAGGGAAGGGAAGCAACTTTTGCTTCACGGTTTCCCGCATGGCGCAGCGCGGCCTTGAGCGTTAGTGACGGTTCTTTGCTGAGTGCTCCGTCGTGGATTCGACCGGCCTCGGTCCCAGATTCGCCGCGTTTGCTCCAGGAGCCCGCTGCGGAATCATCTGATGCATCGTTACGATGATTGCCACTGCGGGCTTCTCTCCCGCGCAATGATAGGAATGCGGAGTTCCCGCGTCGAAGTACGCGCTGTCTCCCGGTGAAAGATGATGGATGCGATCGCCGTGCCGAACTTCCAGTTCACCCTCCAGCAAATAGAGAAATTCATATCCCGGATGCACGTGCGGGCGAACGTCGGAGGGCTTCGTCGTCGGCAGAAATTCTGCGTAATACGGGTCAAGCTGCCGGTCCGGAACCATCCATGCCAGGCTCTCGAAGAAATACGTCGGGTTGTCGACGCCCGACTGCGGCAGGCGCACCCGCTCGCTGCTGCGGTGGACCCGGAACAATGCGTGTGGCTCGGGCTCAAAGAAGTACGAGAGATCCCGGCCAAAGACCATGGCAATCCGAGCCAGGTTGCGCAGCGTCGGGACGACCCGTCCCGTTTCGAGCTGAGAGAGAAAACTGGCCGAAAGCCCCGCATGGCGGCCCAGTTCCACCAGGCCCATCGAGCGCTTCAGACGAAGCCGCCGGATGCGTTCGCCAATTCTCTTCTCGGCGATAAAGGCATCGGCCGTCGATGAAACCGGTGGTGCTGAGTCGAAATGCGGTGCGGCAGGTTCAAGCTTGTTTTCCATAGCTTTGCCGATCAACTACGCCAAATTCTGTTGGCTTGAAAGCTACCAGAATGTTCTTCGAGTCACAAGGCTTTTCGATGGCAATGAATGGCTCTCTGGTGCCGGTTCAGCCCTACCGGCGAGTACTATGATCGAGTGTTGAGCCTCCGCGGAGGCTTCTCGCCTTGCGGGCAGATATCTCGCCGGGCCGACGGGCATGATATGCGAAATGACGGTGGACGCGTTCTGGTCAGTGGTGCTTCCGGCCTGATTGGGTCGGCGGTGATAAGTCAGGCCCAGGCGGCCGGCTACGATGCCGTGCGGCTGGTTCGGCGTCGGCAGGCCGTGTCCCGCTCGAGCATCTACTGGAATCCCGGCGACCCTCTCGATTCCGTCCATCCTGTCGATCTGGAGGGCTTCGATACGGTCATTCACCTCAGCGGCGCTACTGTTGCGCACCGCTGGACCGAAGCATGGAAGAAAGAAATCGTCGTCAGCCGCGTAGCCACCACAGAGCGCCTCAGCCGAATGCTGGCCATGCTCAGGAGCAAGCCACGTGTTCTCTTGTGCGCCTCCGCGGTTGGGATCTATGGGAATCGCGGCGATGAGCTCCTCACCGAAGAAAGCGCGCCGGGTTCCGGCTTTCTCGCTGAAACCTGCCTCAAATGGGAGGCGGCCGCCCAGGCCGCACGCGATGCCGGAATCCGCGTTGCCCATCTGCGCTTTGGCGTCGTGCTGAGTCCGCATGGCGGCGCCCTGGGCAAGATGCTCCCGGCCTTCCGTTTCGGCCTGGGTGGAAGGCTCGGCTCGGGCAAACAGTGGATGAGCTGGGCGTCTCTCCGCGATGTGGTCCGGGTTATGTTCTTCCTGATGGATCGCGACGATCTTGCGGGAGCCTTCAATGTGACCGCACCTCAGCCTGTTACGAATTTTGGCTTCACCCAGGCGCTCGCCGCCGCGGTCCATCGTCCCGCGTTGTTCCCCGTTCCGCCAATTGCCCTGCGCCTCGCTTTTGGAGAGATGGCCGATGGAGCGCTTCTGGCATCCCAGAATGCCATCCCCGCCAAATTGGAAAGAGCCGGATTTACATTTGAAGATCGCGAGATCCGAACCGCCCTGCAGGCTCTGCTACGCTGAAACTGCATGAAGACCGCAGCGTGGGTCGCCGCATCGGGATGCATCCTCTTATTGGCTGGCTGCGGATTGCCGGCCAACCCTCAGCCTCCCTCGCTTTGGCTGCCACAACCGGTAAAAGACCTGACCGCGACCCGAGTGGCCAATCAGGTCCTCCTGCGCTGGAAGATGCCCAGTCATACAACGGACAAGGTGGAGCTCCACGGCAGGCAGCGCGCCCACATCTGCTGGACCTCCGGCCTCACGCCAAATCCAGCCGATCGCTCCGTCACCGGACACCTGCGCAATTGCCAGACAGCTGGAGACGCCGACTTCCCCCCCGATAAGCCGGCGGAGTTCACCGCCGCGCTTCCCGTCAGTCTCATTGCTGGCCCGCACAAGGCCGTCAGCTATTACGTCGAACTCGAAAACCCGGCAGGAAAAACGGCAGGTCCATCGAACCCCGCCTGGGTCGCGACCGGAAACGCGCCTTCTGCCGTTGTCGGGCTGCACCTTGCCACCCGCAAAGAGGGTGTGGTGCTGCGCTGGCAGCCGGCTCCTCCGCATCCGGGCATGGTCATGCGCATCCACCGCGCGCTGGTGAGCCAGAGTCGCACTCCGCCGCCCTCCCGCCCCGGTCAGC
>JAJZJJ010000365.1 GCA_021810175.1 Acidobacteriota bacterium
GAAAGCGGCGGGCGATGAGGTCAATCATTTTGTCGCTCTGGCGGAGCGGGCTGGGCATGGATTGACTATATAACCATACACGCATATAGTTCAAGTTGTGGCATCCATGCAGAATCGAAGACTCATTGACGTACGGCAGCCGTCTGAATTTGCGTCCGGACATATTGAAGGAGCGGAGCTGGTTCCGCTGCGGCGTCTCTCCAGCATGTGCGAGGCGTGGCATCGCGAAGAGCCGATCACGCTGATTTGCCTGAGCGGTCATCGCGCTCAGATGGCGCACCGGCAGCTGCGGTGCAAGGGCTTCACGGATGTGGAGGTGTTGCCGGGCGGGATGCAGCGCTGGCGGGCGGCGGGGAAGCCGACGCAGACGCTTCCGCAGACGAAGGCGCAGGTAGCTGCGCGATGGGCGTTCCGGGTGGGCGTGGTGGCGGCGGCGCTTGTGCTTGCGCGCCTGGTTTCGCCGTGGTTCCTCGCGGTTCCCGCGTTGCTGGCGGTGCGATGGATATCCAAAAGGTAGGGTCGGAAGAAGGCGGGCAATCGGGCGGCCGGACGAAGTGGACGAAGCGGCTTCCGACGGTGGCGACGGTGCTGCTGCTGGCGTTCGCGGCGTGGCGGCTGGCGCCGCTCTACTTCGGGCACTGGCCGGGGCAGGTGGATGTACAGGGGATGCGTCTGGTGCATCTGGACGGAACGCCGGTTGCGCCGGCGGCGATACAGGGCAAAGCGCTGGTGGTGAACTTCTGGGCGCCGTGGTGTCCGCCGTGCCGGATAGAGACGCCGTGGCTGGAGAAGCTGCAGCGGCGGGATGCGGGCCGGCTGGTGGTGGTGGGCGTGGTTGCCGATCCGACCGAGTACGAACACGCGCAGAGCATGATGCGGCAGAAGGGAATCACGTATCTGCTGGTGCGCGACAGCGCCGATGTAAGGGCGGCATTTGGAGAAATCTCGGTGCTGCCGACGTCCTTCTACGTGACGCCGACGGGCCGGGTGGTGCATACGACGCGCGGTCTGGTTCCGGAGCCGCTGATGCGGCTGTTTGCCCATCAGGCGATTCACGGTTGACGGGCTGAGGCTATTTGTCCGCTGGGAGCGAGGCGGCCGGATTATCGACGGGAAGGCTGAGCAGAATAGAGCTGAGGCACTTGCCGTGCGCGTCCAGCGCGAGCGAACGGGTGACGGTTTGCGTGGCGGGGCGGTGCAGGACGAAGTTCAGCGCCGCAAGATGCGGGATGGCATAGCGGAGCACGGGCCGGTCGATGATGGCCGCGAAGAGCGAAGAGACTCGCTCGACGGTTACAAATTCTTCGAGCAGGGGAAAGTCCCGGATGTTGCGCGCGATGAGGGAAATGGTGACGATGTTTCCTTTGTCGCCGGCGCGCGCGTGAGCAATTTCGCGGAGCTGCATCATCAGGAGACCTCGTAGTGGACCGCGGTTGAGACGCTGGCGCGAGGGATGAAGGTGGAGAGGACGCCAATGGTCTCTTTGACAGAGCGGAAGACACCTCCTCCGGCCGCGGGGCCATTGGTGTAGAGGGCTTCGACTTCGCGCGGGACCATGGAGGCGATCTTTTCCGAGGGCGAGCGGCCGGCGGCGCGTAGGCGCACTTCGCAGGGCTCGCAGGACGAGATGGGGAGGATTTCCCCCGCAATGGAGCTGACACCAATCAGGTCAAAGCGCAGATCGCAGAGAGAGTAGCTGCTGAGGCGTTCGCGGAGGATTGCCTGCGCGAGCTGCGCGCGCGCAAGCGAGCCGGGACCGGCGAAGGAGATCTGACCTTCGCCCACATAGCCATCGTGAAATCCCACTGAGACCTTGAGTTTTTCGGGCTGTGGACGGCCCGCCGCGCCCTGGACGCGGATGCGATCGGCGCCGGCTTCCTCAATGGAAACGCGGGAGAAGTCGGCGATGACATCCGGAGTGATGTAGGCGGAAGGATCCTGGACCTCATAGAGGAGCTGCTCGGTGCAGGTGGCGCGGGTGATTCTGCCACCGGAACCTTCCACTTTGGTGAAGATTGCGCGGCCGTCTTCAGTCACTTCGGCGATGGGAAATCCGAGACGGGCGAGCCCGGGCACGTCAGTGCAGCCGGGGTCGGCAAAATAGCCGCCGGTGAGCTGACCGGCGCATTCGAGGAGATGGCCGACGACGGTGCCCTGGCCGAGGAGGTTCCAGTCATTGGCCGGCCAGCCAAATTCATACATGAGGATGGCGAGGAACATCGACGGGTCAGCGACGCGGCCGGTGAGGACGATATCCGCGCCACCGGAGAGCGCCTCAACGATGGGCTCCGCGCCGAGGTAGGCGTTGGCGGCGATGAGTTTTTCCGGGGGCATGCCGGCGACTTCGGCGTCCGGAGCATTGCGGACGAAGGAGAGCACATCGTCGCCGGTAACCGCAGCGATGCGCAGGCCGGAGATTCCGAGACGGCGGGCTAGATCGCGGGTGCGGAACATGGCGGCGACGGGATTGGCTGCGCCCATGTTAGACACGATGCGAATGTGTTGCTGCGCGCAGAGGGGCAGGACGGCTTCCATGCGCTCTTCGAGCAGAGGATCGTAACCGGCGGCGGGATTGAGCAGGCGCGCTTTCTGGGCGAGAGCGATGGTGCGTTCGGCCAGACACTCGAAGACCAGCCAGCCGATGGAGCCTTTGGTTGCCAACTCCACGGCCGGATCGATTCTGTCGCCCGAGAAACCCGCGCCAGCGCCGATTCTGACTGTTCTCACAGGCCATGCCTTTCGGTGGGGAAGAAATGCTTCGGCCGCCGCCGGTCGAAATGCCGGCGGCAGCGAAGCGGTACAGTCCAGGGAACGAAGCAGTGTTATTGCTCACACGTGGTGAGCAACAACGACTGAAGTATAGGAAGATGGAGTTGTTCTGTAAAATGGTTTGATTCCATTGCAGTGATCGAAAAAACAGATGATTGACGATCTGAGACATATTCGGGCATTCCTGACGGCTGCGCGAACCGGCAATTTCACGCGGGCCGCAGCGGAGATGCACATTTCGCAGTCGGCGTTCACGGTGCAGATCCGGCAGCTGGAGGACGCGCTGGGGGTTGCGCTGTTCGACCGGAGCAAGCGGCGGGTGGCGCTGACATCGGCGGGGCGCGAGCTGCTGGTTCCGCTGGAGCGGGTGCTGGTGGATGTGGAGTCGATTGTGAGCTGCACGCGGGAGCTGGCGGGGCTGCGGCGCGGGATCGTGCATGTTGGCGTGTTGCCGTCGATGGCGGTGGGGCTGCTGCCGGAGGCGATCAGGAAATTCAGCCAGGTGCATCCGGGGATCACGGTGCAGGTGAGCGACATTGTTGGCGAGAAGCTGATCGAAGCGGTCAAGAAGGAAGAGGTGGATTTCGGTGTTGGCTGCCGGATCCGCGTGGACCGGGAGATCAGGACGACGCCGCTGTTCGCGGATCGCTTGTGCGCGTTTGTGCCCAAGGCGCATCTGCTGGCGCGGCAGGAATCCGTGGGGCTGAGGGAGCTGGCCGGATATCCGCTGATCGTGACGGGAAAAGACAGCAGCGCGCGCGAGCTGCTGGAGAAGTCGCTGAAGCGAGAGAAGATTCCGCTGAAGATCGCGTACTCGGTGAACTACATGACGACCGCTGTGGGGCTGGTACGAGTGGGGTTGGGAGTGGCGGTGCTGCCGGAATCCACGGGGAGCCTGGAACCGGCGGCGCAGGTGCGGCGGATTGCGATCACGCATCCGACGCTGAGCCGCAGGATCGAGATCATCCAGAGGAAGGACCGATCGCTTTCTCCGGCGGCGCTGAAGCTGGCGGAGATCCTGGGTGAGGCCGGGGGGAAATCCGCCTGAGGGGGAGACGCGCCGAAGAGAGCCGCGGGCGGGAGCGAGCGATATTTTCGCAAATGCGGAACGTAGTGATTTGAACATTCGATTGTACAAATGAATGGGCCGATCCGTATATTGATCGCGGCCCGCATTCAGGAGAGAGGCACGTCATGATGAAAGTCTTCAGAATTGTTGCACCCATTGCGCTACTGGTGGCGCCGCTGGCGGCGGCTTCAGCGCAAAGTGGGATTACCCGCGTGAAGATCGACACAGGAGTACTGCAGGGTTCCGCGCGGAACGGCATTACCACGTTCAAGGGGATTCCGTTCGCGGCTCCGCCGGTGGGAAAGAACCGGTGGCGCGCACCGCAGCCGGTGACGCCGTGGAAAGGGGTTCGCGAGGCGACGAAGTACGGGCACGACTGCATGCAGCTGCCGTTTCCGTCGGACGCGGCGCCGCTGGGGACGCCGCCGAGCGAGGACTGCCTGTATATGAATGTCTGGAGTCCGGCGCACAGCGCCAGCGCGAATCTGCCGGTGATGGTGTGGATCTACGGGGGCGGACTTGTG
>JAJZJJ010000366.1 GCA_021810175.1 Acidobacteriota bacterium
CAGGGCGAGGTAGGCCGGCCAGGTGTAGTACTGGTCGTTTGTTCCCGAGAGGCCGAAGAAGATGAGGATGAAACCGGCGTAGCAAGCGAGCAGTAGGCTGGTGCGGGCACGGAAGCGCAGGCGGGCCGCGGCGCTGGAGGCCTCAAAGGCGCTAGTGTGAGGATCGAGAAACGCGATCGTATCCGTACTGCTTTCGCGGAGGTCGCGGAGGAAGAGCCTGCGGTTGCGCCATGCGCGGCGAATGAAGATGGGGACGTAAAGGCTCCAGGGAAAGATCCAGACGAACTGGCAGAGCCAATACACCCAGGAAGGCTCCTTGCTGTAATCGCGTGGGTAGCGGGTGCCAAGGAAGCGCAGGAAGTGCTCGTTGATGAAGTAGAAGTAAAAGAATCCGTGGACATTACCCCAGGTGGGAATGTTGCCGATGGGGTGGCCCTGATCGGGATTGGCGAGGCCGCAGAGGATGTGCCAGGGGGCGGCGATGGCCAGGAAAACGACGGTGCCGGTGAAGAGGCGCATTTCGCGCCAGCGGCGCCACTCGCCGGTGATGAGCAGATAAGGAATCAGCGCGCCCCAGAAGAAGACGATGGCGACGAGACCCTTGGAGAGCAGCGCGAGGGCGATGGCTCCGTAGGCGATGTAGAGGCGGGAGGGTTTTCGATCCTCAAGGCCGGTGAAGAACATGTAGAGGCCGAGGATGAGGAAGAATGTGAGGATAGCGTCGGGAATGAAAAGGCGGGTGAAAAGAAAGACTCCGATGGCGGTGAGCATGGCGAGGGCGGCGTAGAAGCCTGCTCGATCGCCGTAGGCACGACGGCCCCAGAACCAGCCGATGATCGCGAGGCCGAGCACGGAGAGGGTAATGGGCAGGTGGGTGGAGAAAACGTGGAAGCCGAAGATGTTATAGTCGATGGCCGCCAGCCAGTAGTACATGGGGGGCTTTTCGAGGTAGCGGACGCCGTCAATGTAGGGCGTAATCCAGTTGCCTGTGACGGCCATGTGGGCGGCGGCTTCCGCGTGGCCGGAGTCGACATCATCCATTTGTGGCGGTCCGAAGAGCGCCGCGAAATGGACGGCGAGGAAGACCAGGATGAGGATGGTCCAGGCTTTGACGCGCGATTGATAGAGCACGGGCGGCTTGCTTGTATCCGGATCGGCAGTAGCGGTCACAGCAGGGCGCAAGTTATTCACATTTTCGAGGATAGCAGCGAGAACGGCGTTAAAAATAAAGTAGAGCGAGGACATGGCGATGCGGGCTGAAAGATTTGCCGCCGTGGCGTCGCGTCTGGGTTGTACGCTGGGCCGTTGCGGGGAGACGCCGGACGTGGGGGCGATCCATCACGTAAGAACAGGCTCGCGGCGACTGGATGCGGCACTGGACGCGCTGGAACGAGAAACCAGCGAGAGCGAAGCCATGCGCAAAAGTGCCGTGAAACTGCGCAAACTCTTGAAAAAAGTGAGACGCCGGGCGGGCAAAGTGCGAGACCTGGATGTGCATCGCGGGCTCCTGAGGAAATTGACGCCGGAGTTGGACTCGGACCCTCGGGCCAGCCGCGCCGGAGATGGTTCCGCTGGCTCCGTTCTGAAGCAGGCGGAGGATCTGGACGCTGAACTGGAACGGCGGCGCGGCAGACGAGCGGAAAAATTCAGGCAGAGGGCCTGCCGGTGGCAGGGAAGACTCGATCAGCGAGTGGGTGCGGTGCTACAGGCAGCGGCGGAGGCGGGTGATCCGCCGGCGAATGCCGGGGCGGCGGAGTTGGCCCTGGAGAGCTTTGCAGGGCTTTGCAGGGAGATTCCTGTGCTGGATACGGGAACACTGCACGATTTCCGGAAAGGCGCGAAGCATGCCCGGTATATTGCCGAAGGCGGGGACGATGATTGGAGCAAACGGACGGCGCAACGGCTGAAGCGCGTGCAGGATGCGATCGGGATGTGGCACGACTGGCTGGTGCTGGCGACCGAGGCACAGGAAGCGGCGGGCGGTGAGAGGAACGAGCTGGTGGAGCGGATGGAATCAAGACGGGACCGGCAGTTCCGTTCCGCGATGAAGACGACTGAACGCGTGCGCGAGGAACTGCTGGGCGAGTGGGAAGACTTCGCGAAACAGAGGGTGGGACGAGGAGCGGATGAAGCCGGAGCTGGGCTGGCCAAGACCGCGTGAGGGCAGAGTGAGCGTGCATCGTGTATGGTGCTTCGTTAGAGTTGTGTTTCCCGGGGTGAGAATAGATTGCGAACCTTTGCGTCCATTGATATCGGATCGAACTCCTGCCGTTTGAAGATTGCCAGAGTGGTGCAGCACGAGCTGCGCACGGTGTTTGAAGACCGCGAAGTGACGCGGCTGGGCGCGAGTGTGTTTGAGACGGGGCTGATTTCGCCGGAGGCGATGGCCAACACGATTCGCACGCTGAAACGCTTCCATAAGGCTGTGCAACTGCACAGCGTGGACCGGGCGCGGGCGGTGGCGACTTCTGCGTTGCGGGATTCGCGGAATTCGAGGGCGTTCCGCGCATGGGTGAAGGATGAGACAGGCTGGGACGTGGAAGTGATCTCGGGGCTGGAAGAGGGGCGGCTGATTCACCGTGGAGTGGTGGACTGGGAGCCGGGGACGCGTGGGCGGTGCGTGCTGATGGACCTGGGCGGTGGCAGCTGCGAGGTGATCCTTTCAGAGCACAAGCGGATTGAGGCGATGGTGAGCCTGCCGCTGGGCGCGGTACGGCTGACGCAGGAGTTTCTCAGGAGTGATCCGCCGACGGAAGAAGAAATTGGGCGGATGAAGCAGTTTATTGCGCGGGAACTTCGGCGGGCGGCGAGAAGGGTGGACGCGACGAAAGTGAAGCTGGCGATTGCGACCAGCGGCACAGCGGCAGCACTGGCCGAGGCGAGCGCCGCGATGGCGAAGTCGACCAAAAACAAAGGGAAGGCTGCAGCGGAGCGGGAGCCGAATACGGCGAGCGCGCGGGATGTGCGACGGCTGACCGATAAGTTGGCGAAGATGAACAATGCCGCGCGAGGCGCGATTCCGGGGATTGGCACGAGGCGGTCGGAAATCATCATTGCGGGCGCGCACGTGTATGCGGAGCTCCTGGAGCATTATCGGTTGCCGGGATTCCGGTATTCGCAGTTTGGGATGCGGGACGGCATTTTGTCGCAGATGCTGGCCGAGGAAGACGTACGGACGAGCGCGCACCAGGCATTTGAGCGCGAGCGCTGGGCCGGGGTGCTGGAACTGGCGCGGCGGTATGGGACGGATCCCAAGCAAATGGAGCCGGTAAGGCAGCATGCCGAGCAGATGTTTCATGATCTGGCGACGGTGCATGAGTTACCGGAGGAGTATCTGTTATGGCTGGAGTCGGCGGCGGTGCTGCGTGATGTGGGGAAGTTTCTGAATTACCAAGGGCACCACCGGCATGCGCAGTACATTGTGGCGAGTTCGGAACTGTACGGGTTTACGCCGCAGCAGCGGGTGGTGATATCGGCGATTGCGCGCTATCTGGGCAAGAGCCGTCCGGCGCCGGAGGGGCGGACGATGCGGGATGTTCCGCCAAGCGAGCACGAATGGGTGAAGCGGGCGGTGGTGCTGCTGCGGTTGGCGGTAAGTCTGAACCAGGATCGGGCGAGCGATGTACTGAAGGTGAAGACGTATGTTTACCCGAAGCGAGTAATTCTGGAACTGTACCCGGGGCGGACGGGGGCGGAGCTGGAGTTGTGGTCGCTGCGCAAGGAGGCGGATTATTTTCGCGAGGTCTTCCGTCGGGATTTGCTGGTGACTTTGCCATAGATGCCGCGCAGGATGCGTGGCTCGACCAGCCAGAGGAGGGTGCCGGGGCGGCGGGTGTAGTCGACGCGGGCGAGGGCGCCCTTGCGGAGGCGCAGGCTGGTTTTTCCCGTGGAAAAGAGTGAGCCGAGGAAGGTGCTGATGTTGGGATTGTGGCCGACGAGCAGCACGTTTTCGTCGCCGTTGAGCGAGTCGATGAGGTTGTAAAAGTCGCGGAGGGTGGCGCCGGGCGCGAGTGCGTCAGAGATGACAATCTCGGATTCGTAGCCGACCTCGGTTCCGACAAAAGAGGCGGTCTGCTGGGAGCGCTTGAGCGGGCTGGAGACGATGCGGTCGAACTGGACCTTGAGCCCGTTGAGGTAGGTACCGACGAGGATGCATTGCTGCTTGCCCTCCTTGTCGAGGGGCCGCTTGACGTCAATGGTGGGGTTAGCGCGCCGCGTTCCGGCGCTGGCATGTCTCAGAACGTAGAGATTCATAAGGCGTTAGAAGGGCTGACAGCAAGGACGGCTGCCCGCGAATTTACAGAATTGTAACAATCGAAGCAGGGGAGAAATGTTAATTTTTTGCCGGCTGGTTGCGAGGG
>JAJZJJ010000367.1 GCA_021810175.1 Acidobacteriota bacterium
GATCTGCGGGAGTGAGCAGCGGCCCGTCCGCATGAAGTTTTTGCCGTACCGTGCCGATGAACGAGGCGGAGGCAACGATGGCACTGTTCACATGGAACGATTCCTACAGCGTGAAGGTGGAGATGTGCGACAAGCAGCATCAGCGGCTTTTCGCCATCATGAACGAGCTGGCGGATGCGATGCGGGCGGGCAGGGGGAATGACGTGGTGGCGAAGACGGTGGGGGATCTGCTGACCTACACGCGGACGCATTTCCAGCAGGAAGAGGGGCTGATGCAGAAAGCGGGCTACCCGCAGCTGGCATCGCACCAGGCGATGCACCGGAAGTTCGAGGCCGATGTGGCGGCGCTGGAGCAGCAGACGAAGGAGGGGCGGGCGGCGAACTCCATCCAGGTGCTGAATCTGCTGCGGGACTGGCTGGTGAACCACATCCAGAAGGTGGACAAGCAGTATTCGCAGCCGCTGAACGCGGCGGGCATCCGGTAGCGGCGGGCCTTCGCGGGGAAGGCCCGCCGGAGAATCAGCAGGCGAGGCGGTCGCGGTGGAGGTGGAGACCTTCGAGGCGGCCGAGCAGGGTGACGGCGACGCGGTCGGACTGGAAGAGGTGCCTGGCCTGGGCCATGACCTGTTCCTCGGTGACGCTTTCGACGCGGTCGAGGATCTCGGGGATGGCGAAGAAGCGCTCGAAGTACATCTGCTGGCGGGCGAGGTTGGACATGCGGGACATGGAGCTTTCGAGCGAGAGGAGCAGATTGCCCTTGAGCTGATCCTTGGCGCGGCGGAGCTCGCCGGGCTGGAGCGGCTCGGATTTGAGGCGGCGAAACTCCTCCATGATGAGGTCGATGACCTGAAGGGCGCGATCAGAGGAGGTGCCGGCGTAGACGCAGAGGGAGCCGGTGTCGCGGTAGGGGTTGAGGTCGCTGTAGATGGCGTAGACGAGGCCGCGTTCTTCGCGGACGGTCTGGAAGAGGCGGGAGCTCATGCCGCCGCCGAGCAGGGTATTGAGCAGCAGGGTGGTGTAACGGTCGGAGTCGCCGATGGGCGGCGCGGGGACGCCAAGGCAGAGCTGGACCTGTTCAAGAGCCTTCTTGCTGCGCATCTGAATCCGCGGGGTGACTACGGGCGCAGCCTCATCGGAGTGGAGCGTGCCGGGGCCGAGCGAGGCGAAGTTGCTGGCGACCAGGTCGACAAATTCGTCGTGCTGCAGATTGCCGGCGGCGGAAAAGACCATGTTGCCGGCGTGGAAGCGCTGTTCGAAGAAGCGGACGAGGGTGTTCTGCTCGAAGCTGCGGACGGTTTCGCGGGTGCCGAGGATGGGCTTGCCGAGGGGATGGTCCTTCCAGAAGCTCTGGGTGAAGATTTCGTGGACGAGGCTGTCGGGATTGTCCTCGTCCATTTTGATTTCCTCAAGGATGACGCCGCGCTCGCGGACGATTTCCTCGGAGGCGAAGACGGGGTTGAGGACGAGATCGGAGAGGACGTCGAGTGCGGAGGGGACGTGCTCGTCGAGGACTTTCATGTTGAAGCAGATGGTTTCCTTGCCGGTGAAGGCATCGAGATTGCCTCCGATGGCGTCGACTTCGCGGGCGATGCGCTGAGCGGAGCGCGAGCGGGTGCCCTTGAAGACCATGTGTTCGACGAAGTGGGAGATTCCGTTGAGCTCGGGGACTTCGTGACGGGAGCCGGCGCGCATCCATACACCCATGGCGACGGAGCGAACATGCTCCATGCGTTCGGTGAGGACGATGAGACCGTTAGGAAGGACAGTACGGCGAATATTGCGTTCGTTGTTCATACACTGGTGAGGGAGATGTAGTGGGTCCTTCCCGCCAGGTGCGTTAGATGCGCTATTCTCGGACCTGAAGATGACGACTGGCGGGAAACTACTTACCTCTATCTTAGACGGTGCGGGAGGGCCGCGCGGCGCAAGGCTTTTTGGCCTTTCCTGTCAGCAACTTAAGGAGAGGCTGGGCAGTTTTGACCTGGCGGAGTACCGATTTCGGCAGCTGGAGACGGCGCTTTACCGGCAGCGGGTGGAGAGCCTGGATGCGGTGACAACGTGGCCGAAGGAGCTGCGCGCGCGGACGCAGGAGGCAGGATTTTGCGTGGGTATGCCCTGCATTACAGAGACTTTCCGGTCAGTTGATGGGACGGAGCGGTACCTGATCGCGGGCGACGACGGGCAGACGGTGGAGACGGTATGGATGCCTGAGGGGGATGAGTCTCCGGAGGAGCCGGAATTTGGCGGGGAGGCGGAGGCGCGGGGGTGGTCGCGGGCGACGATCTGCGTATCGAGCCAGATTGGGTGCGCGGTGAACTGCCAGTTCTGCCTGACGGCGCGGCTGGGGATTATCCGGAACCTGACGGCGGGAGAAATTGCGGGGCAGGTGGCGGCGGTGTTGAACCGGCAGGGAGCCGAGCCTGGGACGGACCGGATCAATCTGGTGTTTATGGGCATGGGCGAGCCGTTTCTGAACTTCGATGAGTTCATGGGGGCGGTGCGGCTGCTGGCGGGGCCGATGGGGATTCCGGAGTCGCGGATGACGGTTTCGACGTCAGGCATTGTGCCGGCGATTTTGCGGTTTGCGGAGGAGCCGGTGCGGCCGCGGCTGGCGATTTCCCTGAATGCTCCGAATGACTCGGTACGCGAGGGGATTATGCCGATTACGCGCAAGTGGAGCATTGCCGAGGTGCTGGACGCGGTGCGGCAGGTGCCGCTGCGGCCGCGGGAGCGGGTGACCTTCGAGTATGTGCTGCTGGGCGGGGTGAACGATCAGCAGCAACATGCGGATGAGGTGGTGGCACTGGCGCGGCGGGCTGGATTTCCGGTGAAGGTGAACCTGATTGCGTGGAATCCGGGGCCGGGCGTGCCGTTTGCGATGCCGCGGGAGAGCGACGTGGCGAAGTTTCAGGGGCGGCTGCGTGAGCAGGGAGTGCCGGCGTTCGTCCGCAGGCCGCGCGGGCGGGACATCTACGCGGCCTGTGGGCAACTGAAACGGACGGAGAACTAAACAGCCCTCAGCAAAAGGTCAGAGCACTGAAGCGGATTCAGCGGTCTGGTTCGCGACGCATCCGAGCTCTTTGCCTTCGGCCTGAATCTCAGCGGGCGAGCTGCCGTGGCCGACCATGGCGTGCCTCATGTGGCTGAGCGCGGGGAAACGGTATTGCGTGCAGAGGGTGATCTCCCAGACGTCGCCGGTCTGGCGATTGACAGCATAGCGGTGCAGGGTGACGTCGGGGCCAGGTGTGGAGGCTTCCTGAATGACGCTGAAGCTGGCGTAACCGGGGATGAAGGGAGCGCCGGCGTCCATGCTGTCGAACTCGATATTGGTGTTGCTGAGATTGATGTGGTCGTGGCGAGCGACGAGGCGGGCGATCTGGCGGGCCTGACTCATACTGAGCCGATGGTTGGGAGGCGGAGCCGAGGGGCCGGGGTTGGAAGCGAAGGCGGAGGACAGGCAGAGAGCCAAAGGCAGAGCGACGAGAACAGCGCGGCGCATGTATCCAGTATTACGACTGGAACGCGCGAGATAGCAAGGATCTGATGCTGAATCCGACAAAAAAGTTGCGAACGGAGCTCGTGCGTACAATGGGCGGGTGGAAAAACGTGTCTGGTTCAGTGAGGAGGCCCTGCGTTTCCTGCGCGGGCTGAAACGGAATAACCGGCGGGAATGGTTCGAAGCGCGGCGCGCGACGTGGGAAGGCGAGGTGAAGGCGCCGATGCTGGCGCTGATCGAGCGGCTCACGCAGGGGATGGCTGAGTATGCCCCGGCGCATGTGCGGCCGGCGGCGAAGTGTCTGTTCCGGATTTACCGGGATACAAGATTTTCAGCGGACAAGTCGCCGTATAAGACGCATGTGGCGGCGTGGTGGTCGCGGAGCGGGATGGAGAAGACCTCCGGCGCGGGGTACTACCTGCTCGTGAGCAGTACGGAGCTGGTGATTGCGGCCGGGGCGTACATGCCGGAGAAGGAGCAGACGCTGGCGATCCGGCGGCGGCTGCTGGAGGCGCACGAGGAGTGGCGGCGGCTGATCGAGGATCGGAAGCTGCTGCGGTTTTTTGCGGTACACGATCCGATGGCGCTGAGCCGTCCGCCGAAGGGGTTTCCGGCGGAGCATCCGGCGATGGAGTGGATCAGGTGGCGGCAGTGGGGCGTGACGGCGCATCTGCCGGCGGAGATGGCGCTGTCGCCGCAACTGGCGAGCGAGGTGGAGAAGCGGTTTCGGCTGGCGATGCCGCTGGTGGAGTTCCTGAATGCGCCGCTGATTCAGCCGGAGAAGAAGCGGGTGCTGGTGGTGGCGGGATTGCCGCGGTGAACCAGGTACGACGCCTTCGCGGGTGGCCAGAGAGGCGCC
>JAJZJJ010000368.1 GCA_021810175.1 Acidobacteriota bacterium
TCGTGTTCTTCCTTGGGTGGCGTATGGAACGATCGATGGTTCTATTGTCGGCGATGGGGCGGAAATTAGCTGCAAACGTAAGTTGATGAATTTGCATAAGTTGAGGCGCGCGGGGCTTGACTGTTTTTGGAGCTAGCCCAGGGTGAGGCGTTTCCAGGCTTTTCCGGAGGCGAAGCGGTGTGGTTGGGGTGGAGAAAAACGGGGCAAGGGGCACACTTGGCGACGACTCGGGCAGGCCGCCGCTGATGGATGTCCAAGTTTATCTTTGCGAAATATTGGCACGGCCTTCCGGACACTCGCCGACTTGTGGGTTATATCGTTGCGGACATCAACAACGAGACCGAAGATATCCATCCTCCCTGGTCCCCAACTGTGAGGGACCGGTGGCGCCTTCAGCGTGTTTTAGGAAGCTCTTGAGATCGTGGTCACCCACCAGATTGTGAATTTTCCTCACGATCTCAAAAATTCCTGCAACCGGAGACTATCTCCTGTTATCTATTAATTCGGAGATTGTCTCCGTTTAATCCGGACGGAAGCCACTCGTCAACATCAACTACAAGGAGAGCAGCGAGATTTCTATGCGTGTTTTCGTTACAGGTGCAACAGGATTCATCGGTTCCAGGATTGTTATGGAGCTGATCAGCGCGGGCCATCAGGTGCTGGGCCTTGCGCGCACAGATGCGGGCGCCCGATCGCTGGCCGAGGCCGGCGCCCAAGTCCATCGCGGCGATCTGGAAGACCGGGAAAGCCTGCGCAATGGCGCCGCTGCGTCCGATGCGGTCCTTCACACTGCCTTCCGGCACGATTGGACGAGAATTTCAGAAAGCTGTGAGCTCGACAAGCGCGCTATCGAGACCATCGGCGACGTGCTCCAGGGTTCCAGTCGTCCTTTCATAGTCACCTCCGGCGTTGGAGCGGCTCAGGGCCGCGCCGCCACTGAGGAGGATCCACCGCTTTCCAGTCCATCCCTGCCTCGCGTATCCGAGGTGACGGCTATTGCGCTCCTGGAGCGCGGCGTGCGCGCCTCAGTGATGCGCTTGCCTCAGGTCCACGACACCGTGAAGCAGGGCCTGGTCACCCCACTGATTGCGCTAGCACGTGCGAAGGGCGTTTCCGCATACGTCGGCGATGGTAGCAACCGCTGGCCGGCCGCGCATGTGACCGATGTCGCCCGCCTCTACCGGCTGGCTCTGGACAAGTTCACGGCGGGAGCCCGCTACCACGCAGTTGCCGAAGAGGGCGTGCCGTTGAAAGACATTGCCACCGCCATCGGTCACGGCCTGAATGTACCTGTCATTTCTATCTCACCGGAACAGGCTCAGGAGCATTTCGGCTTCTTCGGGTTCTTCGCTGGGAGGGACGCGCGTGTTTCCAGTGCGCAGACCCAGGTAACGCTGGGCTGGAACCCGACCGGCCCTGACCTGCTCACCGATCTTGGGAATGTGCGTTATACGCAGGCCTGAATCCATCACCTATCAATGTCAGCCACAAGGAGAATCGACATGAAGAAGACATGGTTCATCACCGGAGCCTCTCGCGGCTTCGGACGCGTCTGGGCTGAGGCTGCTCTCAAACGCGGCGATCAGGTGACTGCAACCGCCCGCAAACCCGCCGAGGTCGCCGACCTGAAGGAACGCTTCGGCGACGCAGCCCTGGCCCTCGCTCTCGACGTGACCAACGCTGAGCAGGTTCAGCAGGCGGTTGAGCAGGCAAATGCGCACTTTGGCAAGCTGGACGTTCTGGTGAACAATGCCGGCACCAGCCTGTTCGCCGCCACGGAGGAGGCAAGCGACGAGCAGATCCGCGGCCTTTTCGACGCCAACTATCTTGGCATGGTCCGAGTCCTGCGAGCCGCTTTGCCTCTGCTGCGCAAGCAAGGCAGCGGCCACATTCTCGGTGTTTCGAGCGGCCTTGGGATTACCACGTTGCCGATGATCGGCTTTTATTGCGCCACGAAATGGGCGGTGGAAGCGCTGCACGAATCGCTGGCGCAGGAAGTGAAAGCGTTTGGGATCAAGGTGACGCTGGTTGAGCCGGGCGCCTACGCAACCGAATTCGGGAAGTCGGCCGAGATCGCCGATGTTCTCGAACCATACGCGGATTTCCGGAAGCAGTTTCTGACGCGTTTGGGCGGTCTGGAGCGGGGCGACCCCGACGCGACAGCTGAGGCGGTTCTCAAGCTGGTAGACACGGAGAATCCGCCGCTGCGGCTCGGGTTGGGCACGTCGATTTTGCCGCGGGCGCGCGCTGCCTATGCTGAGCGCCTGGCCACGTGGGAGGCGTGGGAGGACGTGTCGAATGCGGCGATGGGCGAACTGAAGGCGACGATGGCTGGGTGGATCGAGCAACAGGCCCAAGCAACTCCGGTTCGGGCATGAAGCCCAGCCGCAGAACAGCGTCCGGCGACAAGGAGAGCGCCCGTGGGTCTGGCACCGCCCCCGCATTCTGATGGGACTCGGCGAGGGCCGAATCGCCGAGTCACTCGTCGGCATGAGGTTGGGCCGCGGGCTTGTGAGCGCCAATGGGGAGGCTACCCTGCAAAACATCCCTCAGGGGCTGAAGCCCGCATTCTCTTGGGGGAGTTTTTCGGCTCGACTGAAGTCGTGTCCTGACACAAAGCCGGATCGCGCATGGATTGCTTTGTTGCGCTGGCTCGCGGCTGAGCGCATGCTGTGTTGCGACGCATGGGAGACGAGATTTGCGGCGGACCACGCCTGGTGTGTGACCGGATGATTTTGGCCGCGGGAATTGCGGATCCCCTGTCCCACAATCTGGACAGGGGGCACCTTCAGTGGAATCATCATTCCCCTGAGATCGTGGCCGCCCGGCAGTCGGTCAGGGATCTCGCGTCCGGGCAGGCGTTGGTTTGCGGCGCCGCGGCGGTCTCTTCTGGTGCGCGGGGAGGCGGGTAGTGATGCCGCTCGAATTGTGCTATAAGAAGGCTTCGGCACAAGACGGGAAATTCGCAAAAGGGTGAACGATGGGTGCATCGGGATTTGATTTTCGCAGCTCACTGGGGCTGCTCCTGCTCCGGCTGATGGTAGGCTGGGTGTTTCTCTCTGAAGGGCTTCTGAAATTTCTCTATCCAGCGACGTTGGGCGCGGGGCGCTTTGGCCGGATCGGCATTCCTTTTCCCCAGTTCAGCGGGCCCTTTGTGGGTGTGGTGGAGATTGTGTGCGGGGCGCTGCTGATTGTGGGTCTGGCGGCTACCTTTGCCACCTTCGTGCTCTTGATCGACATCGCCGTGGCTATTGTGATGACCAAAGTGCCACTCATGAAACATGGATTCTGGATCGCGATGCATAATGCGCGCACGGATCTGTGCATGTTTCTGGGGCTGCTCGCAATTGCTTTGCTGGGCGCGGGACGGCTGTCGTTCGAGGGCGGGCGGCGCGGCAAATGATGCTTCCGTTGCAGATCGCCGTGGCTGGAACGATGCTAAAATTACGGCACTTGCAGTCTGGCAGATTTATTGAATCAGCAGCGGGGGTTTTTTGCGGTAATGACTGCTCCGTTCGGGATGACCGATTACTACGAATTGCTTCAAATCAGTCCTCACGCCAGCACGGAGACGATCCATCGTGTGTACAGATTTCTGGCGGCGCGCTACCATCCGGACAATCCGGAGCACGGCAATGTGCAGATGTTCCAGATACTTACGTCTGCCTACGAAGTCCTTTCAAACCCGGAGAGCCGCCGCAAGTACGATGCGGCACGCAGCATCGAGGTGGCGGGTCAGGCTCCGCTTTCCGCATCGATCAACTTCATGGACGGTTTCGAGGGCGAGATGAACCGGAGGCTGGCGCTGCTGGCGGTGCTGTATGCCCGTCGCCGTTCCAACCCGCTGCGGCCGGAGGTCTCGCTGGTGGAAATCGAGAAGCGCATGGGCTTTCCGCGCGATTATCTTGACTTCACCACTTGGTATCTGTCGCGGAAAGGCTATCTGAGCCGCGCCGATAACTCGGATTTCACGCTCACCGTGGATGGCGTGGACTTTGTGGAGTCCCAGCGCGGGCAACTCCCCATCCTCAACAAGCTGCTGACGGCGGGCCGGGCTCTTGAGACCAGCGGCGCGGACCGGCGTGTGAACCAGACGGACCGGCGTGTAAACCGGGCGGAGCGGCGCGCGAATCAGCCGGACAACCGCGCGGTGAAGACCGAGCGGCGTGTGAACGGGACAGACCGGCGAACCGGTGTGGCGGACCGGCGTGTGAACCAGGCGGAGCGGCGCGCGAACCGGAGCGATCACCGCGAGGTCAGGGTGGAGCGGCGCGCGCGTGCGCGGAAAGCTTCCAATGGCGAATAAGGGGCGCCGGCGCTATTCGCGTACGCCGATGCCCAGCGCTTTCATTT
>JAJZJJ010000369.1 GCA_021810175.1 Acidobacteriota bacterium
CGAATTAGAAATTCTTTCCCATTTCCGAACAGACCTCTCCCCGCGATTGCCCGGAAGTGGCACAAAATCAGTCGCTTATTGCACATGTCCCCTTTCGGATCGAACCACGGCCAGTTCCCCTTTTCGGAAAACCGTACAATGTCGTGATGGCAAATACTTTCTTCCGTGCGAACAGCCGCGGACCGGCTGAAATGCGCCCCGTGCGTCTCACTCCTGGCTACGTTCAGGTCGCCGAAGGCTCTGTGCTCATCGAGGCCGGCCATACCCGCGTCCTCTGCAATGCCAGCATCGAGCAGGGGGTGCCCGCATGGATGCGCAACAGCGGCCGGGGCTGGGTCACCGCCGAATACGGCATGCTTCCTCGCGCCACCCTCACCCGTACCCCCCGCGAGTCCGAACGCGGCAAAGTCGGCGGCCGAACCCATGAGATCCAGCGCCTGATCGGCCGCTCCCTCCGCGCGGTCGTGGATATGCAGGCTCTCGGCGAGCGCACCGTCGTTCTCGACTGCGACGTTCTCCAGGCCGACGGAGGCACCCGGACCGCCGCCATCACCGGCGCCTGCGCTGCTCTCGCCATCGCCTTCCGTCGCATGGTGGCCACCGGCGCACTCAAAGCCTCGCCCCTCAGACAGCTGGTGGCCGCCACCAGCGTGGGCATCGTCGAAGGCACTGTCCTCCTCGACCTCGCCTACGAGGAAGACTCCCAGGCCGAAGTGGATATGAACCTGGTCATGACCGAGGATGGAAACATGGTGGAAGTCCAGGCCACCGCCGAGCGCATCGCCTTTCCCCGCCCGCGCCTGCTTGAAATGATGGATTACGCCGAACAGGGCATCCGCCAGTTACACCAGCTGCAGCAATCCGTCATCGAGTCCGCTTAGATCCCTGCGGACCGGTGTCCCCCCCGGATCGCTTGCCCGGACCCTGTTGTTACTTTCGCCATCTGCCCAATCATGTCCACCGCACGCTACAATCGAGGTGGAGATTCAATCAATCGAGCGCAGGAGAGCTTTTAAGATGTCGAACGGTCTTACTCCCGGCAAACTGGCCGGACTGAAAGCTGTATCGGATGAGCGGGGCGTCATTGCCGCCGCCGCCATGGACCAGCGCGGTTCACTGAAGAAGTCGCTGGCTAAGGAAAAGGGCGTTCCCGATCTGCCGGATTCCGCCCTCGTCGAGTTCAAGGAACTGGTGACCGAGGTCCTCACCCGCCATGCTTCGGCCATCCTTCTGGATCCCGAATTCGGCCTGCCCGCCGCGAAGCGCCGCAATGGCAAGGGTCTGCTGCTGGCCTACGAGAAGACCGGCTACGATGCCGCCCTTCCCGGCCGCCTCCCGGATTTGCTCGACGTCTGGAGCGTTCGCCGCCTCAAGGAAGCCGGCGCCGACTGCATCAAGATCCTTCTCTATTACACCCCCTTTGAAAAAACCGCCATCAACGACCACAAGCACGCCTGGGTGGAGCGCATTGGCGACGAGTGCCGCGCCCACGATATCCCGTTCTTCCTGGAAACCGTCGGCTACTCCGTCCATGAAGGCGAGGACGAGAAGTCTCTGGGCTACGCGAAGCGCAAGCCCGAGATCGTCACCGGCTCCATGGAGGAGTTCGGCAAAGAGCGCTACGGCGTCGACGTCCTGAAGGTGGAAGTTCCCATTCAGATGGAGTTTGTCGCCGGCACCAAAGCCTTCAAGGGCGAGCAGGCTTATACCCGCGCCGAGGCTCTGGAGCACTTCCGCCTCTCCGCTTCCTCCACGCACAAGCCCTTCATCTACCTCTCCGCCGGTGTTTCGAACCCCGTTTTCATCGAGACCCTGGAACTGGCCGCCGAATCCGGCGCCACCTTCAATGGCGTTCTCTGCGGCCGCGCCACCTGGAAGGACGGCATCGCCGTCTACGCTAAACAGGGTGCAAAGGCTTTCGAGGAGTGGCTCAACACCAAGGGTGTTGAAAACATCCAGAACGTCAATAACGCCCTCAAGGCCGCATCTTCCTGGTACGACAAAGTCCCCGGATCGCGGGGCTAGTCCCGTCGTTCCATTCCATCGCGCCGGAGCCAAAGCTCCGGCGCTTCCATTTCTACTCCAGGAATGCAGACAGATCCCCTACCTGTCTGTCTCGGCCTGCATTGTTTATGCGAGGCTTTCAAAGATGCCCGCCGCACCCATTCCTCCTCCCACGCACATGGTGACAAGACCGTAGCGGGCTTTGCGGCGGGGGAGTTCGTGGAGGAGCGTTGCGGTGAGTTTGGCTCCCGTACAGCCGAGGGGATGGCCGAGGGCAATCGCTCCACCGGAGACGTTGACCGTTTCGGGATCGATGGCGAGCTGCCGGATCACGGCGAGCGACTGAGCGGCGAATGCCTCGTTGAGTTCGATGAGACCGATCTTGTCGAGTTCCAGGCCCGCCAGTTTGAGAGCCTTGGGCACGGCGTGGACGGGGCCGAGGCCCATCTCCTCGGGTTCGCAGCCAGCATATGCGTAAGCGACAAAACGGGCCAGCGGCTGGAGATTGAGCTGGACGGCGCGCTCGGCGGACATAACAAGAGCAGCTGCGGCTCCGTCGGAGGTCTGGGAGCTGTTGCCCGCGGTGACGAGGCCCCGGGCGTGAAAGACGGGCGGGAGTTTGGCGAGCGCCTCGTAGCTGGTATCGGGACGAGGACCTTCGTCGGCGCGAAACTCGGTCGTGGCGGTGCGGGGCTGGTTCATTTCGTCGGGAACGGTATTTGTGACGGCAACGGGAACAATCTCACCGGCAAAACGGCCGGATTGATGGGCGGCGAGGGCCTTCTGATGGCTGGCGAGGGCGAACCGGTCGGCGTCTTCGCGGGAGATGCCGAACTTTTTTGCAACGCGTTCGGCAGTGAGGCCCATGGAGAGGTAGGAGCCAGCATGGTTTTCGACGAGCCAGGGATTGGGCGCAACTTTGTTGCCGCCCATGGGGACCATGGACATGGATTCGGCTCCGCCGGCGAGGATGACGTGCGCACCGCCTCCGCGGATGCGCTGGGCGGCAAGAGCGATGGCTTCCAGACCGGAGGCGCAGAAGCGATTGACGGTCATGGCTGCGGAAGAGACGGGTAAACCGGCGCGGAGAGCGGCAATCCGTGCGATGTTCATGCCCTGTTCGGCCTCCGGCATGGCGCAGCCGAGGATGACATCGTCGATCTCCGCGGGATCGAGCTGAGGAACACCGGCGAGCGCGCCCCGGAGCACGACAGCAGCGAGGTCGTCGGGCCGGACAGAACGAAGGGCTCCGCGAGGAGCTTTGCCCACAGGGGTGCGGACGGCGGTTACGATGACGGCGTCTGTCATGAATGGCTCCTAGTTGCGCAACGGCTTGCCGGTTTTGAGGGTGTACGCAATGCGCTCCTGGGTTTTGCGCTCGCCACACAACGAAAGGAAATGCTCACGCTCGAGATCGAGCAGGTACTGCTCGCTGATGGGCGTTCCCGGAGTGATGGCGCCTCCGCAGAGAATGGCAGCGAGGTGGTTGGCAACCGTGACATCGTGCTCGGAAGCGTATTCGCCTTCGCGGAGCATGTGGACGCCGAGACAAAGAGCGCTGAGGACGGACTTGCCGGGAGCGGGGATGTCAGTGCGGGGAAGCGGCGGCACGTAGCCGGATTCGGCAAGAGCGAGGGCCTGGAACCTGGCGTCGTGCAGCAGGCGGCTGCGATTCATCGTAACTCTGTCCGATGAGCGGAGCAGATACAAAGACTGGGCGTCAAAGGCAGACGTGGAGACTTTGGCCAGTGCGACGTTTTCGAAGACGGTGCGCATCGCGTGGTGCAGCTCGGTGCTGTCAGAGTGCGAGGCGGGTGGTGCAGCAGCGGCAAGATCGAGAGCGCGGAGGGTCATCTCCTTACAGCCCCCGCCGGCGGGGATGAGACCAACACCAGCTTCGACGAGACCCATATACAGCTCCAGATGCGGCTGGCGCTTCGCGGCATGGAGTGAAACTTCGCAACCGCCACCGAGCGTGAGGCCAAAGGGAGCAGCAACGACGGGCACGGGGCAAAACCTGATGGCCTGAGTCATCTGCTGAAAGCTCCGGATGTACTGGTCGATCTCCTCCCATTCCTCGTCCTGCGCGGCGAGAAGAAGCTGGACAAGGTTGGCTCCCGCGGAGAAATTGGCAGCATCGTTGGTGATGACGAAGGCGCGGAACTGGCGAACGGCATGCGACGCGGGGTCGAGCGTCTGGCGGACGAAGTTCACGATGTCTGCGCCCAGAGCGTTCATCTTGGTATGGAACTCGATGCACGCAATGCCATCGCCGGTATCGATGAGAGAAGCTCCCGAATTTTCTGCAACGACACCGTTGGAGCGCCTGGCGCGCGTGAGGCT
>JAJZJJ010000370.1 GCA_021810175.1 Acidobacteriota bacterium
CAGAGATTGAGGTCAATCTCTGTGACGAAGCCCCACTCGTATTCCCGGCTGGCCAGGTCGTGGACAAGATTCATATCGGTGCTCATTCGGCTCTCCTGCGGCTTTCCCTGGGATGCTCTGGCTCCGGCGGCCCATTTCCCTTACCGCCGAGCGCTCTGATTCCTCGGACCGCAAAATACGACTAAAGCAGTCCTATATCCGAGTCTACCCCCACCTTTGCCCCTTTTCAACCTTCCGTCGGCAGAAGATTTCCGGCTTCGTGCTATCCTCGTCCCTGCCCGGAGCGGCTCTCTTCCCGCATCTAACGATGGGTAGGATGGATTTCCCCATGGCCGACCCAAGACCCACGTCCACGTCCCAGCAAAGGAGCTGGTTCCTCTCCTGGATTGCCCTGCTGGTTCTGGCTGTTTTCGTATTGATGGCACTTGCTTTAGCGCCGCCTGCCCAACCCCCGGTGCAGACCATCTCTGCCCCCGTGCACTCCCCGGGTCTGGTCACCCGCGATATTTGAGCCCCGCTGCTGCCTCCGGTGGATACGCCGCGGTCACCCGCAGCCATTCCGGATCGCATAAAGCATCCGACTCCGCTGGCACCCCGGCAAAGCTCCACCGCTCTCCATCCTGCTTAAACCCATTCTCTGCGTAGACTTTGCGGCACGGCTCATTGTGCGGCGTATGCGTCAGAGTTCCCGTCACCACTCGCTCCCCGGCGATCCGCTTTACATAATTGAGGATGGCGGTCTCCACGCCGTACCCAAAAACCCGGCAGCTCAGCACAAATATGGCGATCTCCACTGTCTGCTCGCCCAGCTCCAGCACCAAAGCCGAAACCACCCCCATGCTCCCAAAGCGGTCACCCGCTTCCGCCACAATCACCGCATATCCAGGATCCTCACTCCATCCCGCGATCTGCCGCGGTGTCGTTCGGCTGCCGCGCATGTTGAACTGGTTCGTCCGGTTAATCAGCTCCGCCACCCGCGCCAACTCCTTCGCGCCGGCAGGCCGCAGCTCCACCTTTAGTTCCAGCCTTCGGAACAGCTCTTTCTCGTCAACCGCCGCCTCCTGTTCACTGCCCAGAAACTTCTCCCGTTGCTCCCGCTGCCTGTACGCCAGCGTCCGGTCCATTTCCGTCTGCTCCGGAAGCATTCGACTCAGCAAGTTCAGTTCCCGCCAGCTCTCCTCGGCCGTTGCATCCAGCGTCAGCACCTCCGGCATCAGCTCGTTCACCATCGACCGCTCGTCCGCCCGGTCGTCCACGAAGACAAAGTCCTTGGTCTTCAGGTTCAGCTCCTGCGCAATCCGCCTGAGGTTCTGCACCTTGTTCTCCCAGTTGATCTGCATGGAGACAAAATCCTCCGGCCCCAGCACCGCTCCCGTCCAGTGCACCTTTTGCGGATCGTTCTTCGAGTTGACGGCCAGCACCATCCCTTTCTTTCGCAGAGCCAGCAGCGTCTGCTGCCGATCCGCATAGTGCCGCACCGCTCCCTCGCCGATCACGCCCTCCCACAGCGTGTTGTCCAGGTCGCAGACGATCAGCTTCTTCTTCTCCAGCCGCACCTGCGCCGAAATCGCCGTCCGATACTCGGCCGCCACCACTTTGCTGAAGACCGCCGGGTGCTGCAGCATCGTATCGTACAAATAGTTGCTCAGGCGGTCCTCCCGTTGGCCCCGCAGCATCGCCATCTCGTCCATCAGGAAGAACCGCCGCACTCCGGCTTCGTTCATCTGCTCCAGAAAATCCGGCAGCCATGCATTGAACAGCCGCCGCGCACGGTGCCGAACCCGTTGGGTCGCCAGAGTCTTCGTCCGCTCTCGCAGGCTGCCGTCGTGCCGCCGCAGGTTGGCGGTGTTGTGGACGAACACCGGAGCCTCAAACAGCTCGCCCAGCAGCCGAATCGTCCCTGTTGCGTCGCCGATCGCCGCATCGGCAATCGCCCGGAGCGTTTTTCCGCCTCGCAGCGTCGTCCGCACCCGCTCCAGCTGCGCAAAATCCGGCTGGAAGTTGTACGTTATCGGACTGTAGAAGATCAGGTCGAACGCCGTTCCCTCCATCCCGCGCAGCATTTTGTGCAACTCCACCGGGTTCTTCGACGTAGCAAACACCGGCTCCAGCGTCAGCCCATCTTCCAGCAGCGGAGCCGTCAGGAACGCCACGACGTCCAGGTGCAGACAGTCGCCCACAAACAACACCCGCGCTCGCTGCCGCCCTTCCGCCGTCACCACCCCGTGGATCGAGTCCAGTTCTCTCAGCAGAGCAGCCATTTCCGCCGGCGGCAGCGCCGCACCCAGCACCCGCTCGAATGCCGCGCGATCCGCCTCGGTCACGCGCCGCCGCCGCCCTGCCGCTTCTTCTGCGGAATCCCGCGCGTCATAGCACTGCTTCAGTTTTTCCCCGATATAGAGGTTGCGAAAGTCCGCGTCCCCGCGTTCCAGATACAGTGCCAGATAGTCGACAAAAGCGAACAGCTCTCGCCGTACCCACTCGTGCCGCTCCTCGCCCGAGCTGTTCAGCCCATCGGCAAACTTATCCCATCCGCGCAGAGACTCCAGCAGTTCCAGAGCAAGAGCTGCTCTGTGTCTCCGCAACGCCGCGGGCAAAGACCCCTGGGGATGATCCATAACAGAATTGTCTCGTGAATCTGCGTCATCGTGCGGGCAATGCCCCGCGCCTCAGCGCTTTGCCCGCGTCAGACTCAGCTTCACCGGCGTTCCCTGGCCCCGCTCCCCGTGAGCTTCCGCCGAATGCGCCAGCCACCAAATGAGGCGCATCTGAGAGTTATCCCGGAAGGCAGACACGCCCTGCCGGTTATATACTGGCTCGTCCCTCAATCACTAAGCCGGAGAACACCGAAACGGGTAAACCTTTCCTGGGCCCCGGCTGGAGCGAAGCCGATGATCAAATGCTTACTTCGCGTCGCCGCCATCCTCGCGGCCGGCACGTTCAGCCTTTCCGCCATGGCGGCCAACCCCGCCCCCGTCCACGTCCAGAACGGCTGGGTGCAGGGCTCCACCATCCCCGGCCTCACCGTCTACAAAGGCATTCCCTTCGCCGCCCCTCCGGTCGGCAATCTCCGCTGGCGTGCGCCGCAGCCCGCTGCCAACTGGTCCGGCGTCCTCCATGCCGACCACTTCGGCGATACCTGCATGCAGCAAATTGATTCATGGATGGGACCCCTCCACGCCGGTGAAAATTGCCTCAAGGTCGACGTCTGGACCCCGGCAAAATCTCCCCACGCCAACCTGCCTGTCATGGTCTGGATTTACGGTGGCGGTTTCACTCAGGGATCCACCGCCATCCGCATGTACAACGGCGCTAACCTCGCCCGGCATGGCGTTGTCGTCGTCAGCGTCGCCTACCGCGTCGGAGCCATGGGCTTTCTGGCCCTGCCCGCCCTCAGCGCCGAATCCCCCCATCACGTCTCCGGCAACTACGGCATGCTCGACCAGATCGCCGGCCTCAAGTGGGTACAGCGCAACATCGCCGCCTTCGGTGGCAACCCGCATCACGTCACCATCTTCGGCGAATCCGCCGGAGGCATCTCCGTCAGCCTTCTCGCCGCCTCGCCCCTGGCCCGCGGTCTCTTCCAGGGCGCCATCTGCGAAAGCGGCAGCTCCTTCGGCCCCTCGCGCACCCTGGCCAATGCCGAACGCGAAGGGCTCGCCTTCGAGAAAAAGCTTGGCGTCACCTCTCTCGCCCAGCTGCGCAAACTGCCCGCCTCCGTCATCCAGAAGGCCTCCGACCAGGGCTTTGGCGAGTTTTGGCCCATTCGCGACAACTATGTGGTCGTCGGCAATCTCTACAACCTCTATGAGAAGGGCGAGTACAACAAAACGCCTATCCTCATCGGCACCAACTCCGACGAGGGCGCGCTCTTCGGAACCCCGCCCAGCCTCCAGGTCTACAAGGAGGGAGTCGAGCACCGCTTCGGTCCCTTCGCCAGCCGCATCCTCAAGCTCTACCCCGCCACCCCCGCCGACTGGCGTCAGTCCAGCATGAACCTCTTCCGCGACTCCGGCTTCGCCTGGGGTACCTGGGCGTGGGCTCGCCTCCAGGCGCAGACCAGCCAGAAGAAGGTCTACGTCTACTACTTCAACCACATCCAGCCGCGGCCGGCCAACTCGCCCTGGAAAAATGCCATCGGAGCCGTCCACTCCGAGGAGATGGTCTACGTCTTCCAGCACATTGACCAGTCCCCCAACCTGCCCTGGACGGCCATCGATCGCAAACTCTCCGATCAAATGTCCACCTACTGGACCAACTTCGCCAAAAACTACAACCCCAACGGTCCCGGCCTGCCCCACTGGCCGGCATTCACTGACGCTCATCAGCTGGTCATGCACTTCACC
>JAJZJJ010000371.1 GCA_021810175.1 Acidobacteriota bacterium
TTCTGGAACTTCTCTTCCTCCATCAGCTCATCGGCAACGCCACGCAGCACCGCGATCACCTGATCGGTGTCTTCCTTATAGGCGACGCCAAGATCAAAGAGGTAATACGAGTAGCCATGCGTCATATTTGAGAGGCTGTTGATGGCTCCGTTGCGAAAGACGTGAATCGTGCCGTCCTGTCCGCGCAGCACGGTGGTGCGCAGGTGGATGGCCTCCACCAGCCCGCCCGTGCCGTTCAGCACAGCCACGTCGTTCACGCGGATCTGGTTTTCCAGCAGCATGAACATGCCGGAAATCACGTCGTGGACCAGGTTTTGCGCACCAAAGCCCACGGCCAAACCGACGATGCCGGCGCCAGCCAGGATCGGCCCAATGTCAAACCCCGCTTCCTTGAGCGCCATGATAACGGCAAGAATCCAGATCACCACCGCCATCGTCTTGCGAAGGATGCCGCCAATGGTATTCGCGCGCTTTTCCAGCTCGCCATCCTCGCCGCCGCGCTGCGCCAGCATCTGCCTCACAATATGCTCGCGCAGCTTCGGGAACCACCGGTGAATGATGCGCGTGACGATCCACGCAACCAGAAGAATGAAGAGGATCCGGACAATGTGGCCGGCAAACGCGTAGATATCATCCACCGTGGGGATCATAAGATGTAGGTTCACTGGGGGCAGGTCTCCTTTCACCTGCAGGAAAGAACGTTCAGTCTACATGAGCGGTGCGCATCGCCAGCTGCTCGGCGGACTAGAGCATTTTCACTGAAGATGTTGGGGAGAACAAGGAAGTTGGCGTGGACGTTACATCAAAGAACACCCACACCAGATCGATCCAGGACACCTCACGGCATCAGTGAAAATGCTCTAACGCACCTCTGGTCAGTCTGCCATGTACCCTGATACAAGTGGATCGCCCCAGCTCAGCACTACCGCAATCTGCATCCGGCAAGGAATCTGTCGCGCTGGCGCGGCCCGGCCTTGGCTCGCCGGTCACCATTGCGGCGGTGTGCCTGTGCGGCATCTTCGCATTTCTCAATCTTTACGTCACGCAGCCCATGCTGCCCATGTTTGAGAGCCTCTTCCACGCATCCAAGTCGATAGTCGGGCTCACCGTCAGCGCCTCGACGCTCGGCATCGCGATCTCCGCTCCGTTTCTGGGCGCCGTTGCAGAGCGCCTGAGCCGCAAGCAGGTGATCGTCTTCGCGCTGCTGGCGCTGGCCGTGCCCACCCTCCTGGCCGCCAGCTCACCGGGACTGCATGTGCTCATCATCTGGCGGTTTCTGCAGGGCCTCGTCATGCCCGCCATCTTCGCCACTGTGATCACCTACGTCGGCGAGGAGTGGGCGCCGACCGCCATCGCGCTGGTCATGAGCATCTACGTCAGTGGAACCGCCATGGGCGGCTTCCTCGGACGCCTCATTGGCGGAGTTGTCGCCCAATACCTCGGCTGGCACTGGTCGTTCCTGATTCTGGGACTGGTCACCATTGCCGGCGCAGCACTCATCGCACGCACTTTGCCCCGCGAGCGCCGCCCGCTGCCCACACATCCCCACCCGGGCCATGGCGCGCAGCTGCGCGCCACGCTGCATCACTTTCGCAACCCGCGCCTGCTCGCCACTTACACGGTTGGATTCGGAATGCTCTTTGCGCTGGTTTCCACCTTTACCTACGTCACGTTCTATCTGGCCGCGCCGCCCTTCCGGCTGTCCACCGCGGCATTGAGCTATCTGTTTGCCATTTACCTCATCGGCCTGCTGGTGACACCCGCCGGCGGATATCTCGTCACCCGTATCGGCATGCGGCGCGGAATCGTTGCCGCCATTGTGTTGTGCCTGTTAGGTCAGGCGCTTACCCTCGTTCACTCGCTGCCGGTTATCATCTTTGGCGGACTTGGTCTCGTCTGCACCGGCGTCTTCATCGCCCAATCCACCGCCGCCAGCTTTCTCCGCCTTGCCGCGCCCGAAGGTGGACGCGTCTCCGCCGCCGGGCTTTACCTTTCCTGCTACTACCTGGGCGGAACCGTGGGCGGCGTCCTGCCCAGCGTTGCCTGGAACATGGGCGGTTGGCCGGCCTGCGTGGCGCTCACCTCGGCCGTGCTGTTGGCGATCGTCTTTGTCGGATGGGCCGGATTCAAAGCGCCGCATCCACCCCGCACCATTCACTCGATGTGAGGTTTCATACAGCCCCGAACCCTCGAAGACAATCATGCGAGACCCACCCCAAGCCGGTCTCGTGTTGCTTTACGGATCCGCAGACCTATTCGTCATACACGCTCTACGCAGCGCCCCTGCCTCGTCCCCGGCCCGCGCCGTCCGTAACGATATACTGAAGCATCCGCGCCGCAGCTCGCGAACTGCGGCAGCCTTACGCATGGCAGACTCCATGGCATCGGCGGCGCACAGCACCGACTCCCTCACGGCGGGCCGCTGCACCGTCGTCATTCCCTGCTATAACGAGTTCCAGCGCCTGCGCGTGAATGCCTTCGAGCATTTTCTGGCCTGCGACCGGCACCGCAACATCCACCTGCTTTTTGTCAATGACGGCAGCACGGACAATACGCTCGCGCGACTCCAGGACCTCTGCGCACGCTTCCCCGGGCGAGCCGGTTATCTTGACCAGCAACCCAATCGCGGCAAGGCAGAGGCTGTCCGTAACGGCATGCTGCACGTCATCTCCGCAGCCGAGTCCGAGTACACCGGCTTCTGGGATGCCGACCTCGCCACGCCCCTCGAACAGATTCCCGACTTGCTCGCGTGTCTCGTCGAAAATCCGCGTTTGAACATGGTTTTCGGCGCGCGCATCAAACTGCTGGGCCGCAACATCGAGCGCCGCCTCATGCGCCACTACCTCGGGCGCATCTTCGCCACCACCGTTTCCCTGCTCCTCCAGTTGCCCATCTACGATACGCAATGCGGCGCCAAGCTATTTCGCGTTACATCCGACCTCCAGCATGTCCTCGCTGAGCCCTTCCACTCCCGCTGGATCTTCGACGTTGAAATCATCGCCCGCTTCCTGGCGCTGCACAAGGGCGACCGGGATACCGTGCGAAACGAGATCTATGAGTACCCCCTGCCCGTCTGGACCGACGTGGCCGGTTCCAAAATACGTTCATTCGACTTTTTCCGCGCCTTCGCCGAACTGGCAACCATCTATTACCGCCATCTGGCGCGCTGAACTCCCGCGCGGATGATCGCCGCCCGTCGCATCCGCTGTAGCGCCATCAGCATACAGCCCCTGTCGCCCACGGCAATCTCTTCAAAGTGGCTCCTTATCTCCGCCAGGCCGCACTCGACTGCTTCTGCGTTCGCTGACGGATCCACGCACGCGCCCATCGGCCCGGTCGAATGGCTGGCACAGGCTTGCGCCGCCACCGAAGGCACGTTTCAGCCCCGGGACGGCGGAAATTGAGCTTTCCCGAATCCCCCGATACGCCAATTGCACTAAAAACAGGGCAATCTGCCCTCATGCCCATCGCGTTTCTTATCAAATAACACAAAAGTGTTATTAAAGTTACTCTTGTATCTAGTCTAAATGATGTCTAAAGTGTGATTTAGTAACTCCACCTGCAATCTCCCTTCTGCCGATGAAGTACGTTGGCTTTGACCGACGATGAGCAGGCGGAAGGAAATGGCAGGTTTCGCCGACGCTTCTGTTTGACTTTCCGCTCCAGCGACGGGGGCGGTTGCTGCCAGGTTCGAGCCCTGAAGCTACGCGCCCTCACATCCTTGGGGCGCGGGCTCGGGCTTCCCGGGAGGGAATGTGAGAATCCTTCGTGATGAAAGTGGACAATCGCTCATGATGACGGCCCTGGCCATGACCGTGCTGGTTGCGGCCCTGGGTCTCGCCATCGATGGGGGCATGCTCTTCCGCGCCAAGCGCCAGCTGCAGACTGCGGCCGATGCCGCGGCCACCGCCGCTGCCACGAACCTGATGTACGGCCTCTCGCCCGCCCCGGCAGCCGATTCGGCAGCCTCTGCCAACGGCGCCACAAATGGTGTCAACGGCACAGTGGTGACCGTCAACAGCCCGCCTCAGAGCGGACCGTTTGCCTCCAGCGGCTATGTCCAGGTCGCCATCCAGCAACCCACCCCAACCTATTTCATGCGCATCTTCGGCTTCAACTCCGTGGATGTCGCCGCCCAGGCCATCGCTGGCGACTCGCAGCCTTCCAGCGGCTGCGTCTATCTCATGTCGCCTTCAGGAAATGGCCTTTCGCTGCAGGGTTCCTATGATGTGGAAGCAACCGGCTGCGGCGTCTACGTCAACTCGAACAGCTCTGATGCCCTCAGTGTGACCGGTTCTGGGGGCACCTTCGACGGACCTTACCTCGACGTCGTGAGATCGGAA
>JAJZJJ010000372.1 GCA_021810175.1 Acidobacteriota bacterium
GCGAATGCGTCAGACTACAACGACTTTGCGTGGAACGCGCTGTTCGAGGGCAAGGTGGATGCAGCGGCCTTGCAGGCAGCGCAGCAGGCGAACCTGCTGACGAGCCGGAATAACTTCTCGATTCTGCACACGCTGGCCTGTGTGTATGCCGCGCAGGGCAAGACGACCGAGGCAAGGCAACTGGCGCGGCAGGCGATGAAGATATTGCATGTGGAGGAGCCGAACTCGGACGTGTGGTTCTTGTATGGGCTGATTTACCAGCAGTACGGCGCGAAGCAGGCGGCGGTGGCAGCCTTCCAACGCGTGAAGAAGCCGGTGGGTCCCATCGCTTCGGTGGACACCTATGTGCTGGCGCAGCGGCATCTGAAAGAGCTGCAGGCGGAATAAGCAAAGACAGAGCGGAGCGCACTGCGCAGCAGTGCACTCGGCAGATGAAAAAACGGCGTGAGCCCGGTGGGGCGCACGCCGTTTTCCTTTAGCCGAAGAACGAGGTGTCAGCGGCCGTGTTCTTCGAGGTATTTCTCGACTTCGAGTGCGGCCATGCAGCCGGTTCCGGCGGCGGTGATGGCCTGGCGGTAACGGCGGTCCTGCACGTCGCCGCAGGCAAAGACGCCGGGGACGCGGGTGAAGACGTAGTCGTGGGTGCGGATGTAGCCGTCTTCGTCGAGGTCGAGCTGGCCGGCGAACATCCTGGCGTTGGGCTCGTGGCCGATGCCGAGGAAGAGTCCGCTGATAGGCAGGACGGATACCTCGCCGGTGACGCGGTCGCGCAGGCGCACGCCTTTGACTTCCTTGTCGTCTACGCCGAGGACTTCTTCGACGATGACGTTGGTGAGGATCTGGATTTTGGGGTGGGCCATGGCGCGGTCGAGCATGATGCGGGAGGCGCGGAAGTGCTCGCGGCGATGGAGGATGGTCACCTTGGTGCAGAAGCGGGTGAGGAAGAGCGCTTCTTCCATGGCGGAGTCGCCACCGCCGACGACCGCGATTTCCCTGCCGGAGAAGAAGAAGCCGTCGCAGGTGGCGCAGGAGCTGACACCGTGGCCGATGAGCGCCTGCTCGGAGGGCAGGCCGAGCCAGCGGGCGGAGGCTCCACTGGCGATGGTGAGGGTGCGGGTGTGGATCTTTTCGTGGCCGTTCCCGAGGTCGAGTTCGAAGGGATGCTTGCTGAGATCGGCCTTGGCGAGATGGCCGAGGCGGAACTCGGCGCCGAAGCGCGAGGCCTGCTTGCGCATATTCTCAATGAGCTCGGGGCCCTGGATGCCGTCTGGCCAGCCGGGGAAGTTTTCGACGAGGGTAGTGATGGAGAGCTGCCCGCCGGGCTCATGGCCTTCGAGGACGAGCGGCTTCAGGTTGGAGCGTGCGGCATAGATGGCGGCGGTGAGGCCGGCGCAGCCGGAGCCAAGGATGACGGTATCGCGAATCGTATCTGTCATGGGCTTCTCTTCATGTTACCTGCTATGGGATTCATTGGCCCAGCGTTGCGATGCAATCGCGAGGTTTCGCGGGGCGGGCTGGAAGGGGACGGCGCCATATACGATGGAGGGATGGCAAACCTGACACTTGTTTATGGACTGAGGCTGCTCCCTGCCGATGAAGTGGCTTCGATCGGCGACGCTCCGATCGAGCTGAAGAACGGCAACAGGGCGCGGGTTACGATGCACTTGCTGGAGGGTACGCGCGAGGAGATCGAGGGGCAGTTGCGGCAGAGTATCGATGCATTTTTTGATTTTTTCCCGGAGCTTTAGAGGTTTTTGGGAGGCGCGAGGCGGGGTTGTGCGCGCTTCCCGGATTGGGAAAGTGCCGGAGCGCGGATTTTCATTTTGAAACGGCGATGCGAGAAGAGCACAGGTTGGGGCTCTTGAAGACGGCGCTGCATGGCGAAATAAGAGCGAAGCTTACCGGCGAGGCCGGCGGGCGGAGAGCTTGCCATGCGATTTCAGAAGAGTCTTTTGTGGGTGGTGTGCGGGGTTGTGGGGCTGGTGTGGGCTCCCCGGGCCGTGGCGGGCGGGCCGCGCTGGTATGCGGGTTCGGCGTATTTTGATCCCGCGGCGATGGGCCAGCCGGTGGTGTGGAGCAACGGGCAGGTGACGTACTACACGGATCAGGGCGCGCTGAGCCCGATGGTGAGCAATTCACAGGCGGACACGATGGTGGCGAATGCGGCCGCGGTGTGGAGCGGGGTGAAGACCGCAGCGGTTTCGATTACGCGCGGCGGCAGCCTGGCGGAAGACGTGAACGGCACCAATGTGACGGACGGCAGCACGGGGCTGGTGGAGCCGGCGGATATTCAGTCGACCGATACGAGCGTGCCGGTGGCCGTGGTGTACGACGAAGACGGCTCTGTGATTGACGCGATGTATGGGCAGGGCGCGAGCGATCCGAATGATTGCCCGCAGGATGGGGTGATGACCTATGTGGACAATTTTTCGACCACGGGGAATATTCTGCATGCGGTGATGCTGGTGAACGGGTTGTGCGCGACCAGCAGCACACAGCTTGCAAACCTGCAGTACGAGATGATTCGCGGGTTTGGGCGGGTGCTGGGACTGGACTGGTCGCAGGCGAACGAAGAGATGTTTGCGAACGACCAGATCACGACGGACGGGACGGCGGGCTGGCCGATCATGCATCCGATTGAGCGGCTGTGCAACGGCGGCGGCGGCGAGTGCATGCCGAACGAGACGACGCTGCGCTACGACGATATTTCCGCGCTGAACCGGACGTACCCGGTGACGGCGGCGAATCAGTCGCGGTATCCCGGCAAACAAGTCACCGCGACGGTGACATTTTCGATTCACGGGGCGATCCGCTTCCAGCGCGGGCAGGGGATGCAGGGTGTGAATGTGGTGCTGCGTCCACTGACCAGCAGCGGTCCGGAGCTGGAATATACGGTGACGGCGGTGAGCGGCGCGAGCTACCAGGGCAATGCGGGGAATCCCGTGGATGGGTACACGGATGCCAATGGGAATGCGCTGAAGCGCTTTGGGAGCAACGACCAGACGTTGGAAGGCTACTTTGACCTGAGCGGCGTGCCGCTGCCACCAGGCATGACGCAGTCGGATTATCAGCTGACGTTTGAGGCAATCAATCCGCTTTATGCCGATGAGCAGTCGGTGGGGCCGAATACACCGGGGCAGGTGACGCCTTCGGGGACGATGCCGGTGATTGCGATTCCCGGCGTGCAGGCGGGGATGAGCCTGGAAGAGGATGTGACGATCCGCGATTCCGCGGACGAGTTGCACAGCGGAGACGACGGCACGGACGCGGATCCGGCGGTTGTGAATTCCACGGGGCAGTGGATGGGCCGCATTTGCTGTTACGGACATTCGGGGTGGTTCAAGTTTTATGCGCGGGCCAACCGCGAATTCACGGTGGAGGCCGAGGCGCTGGATGAAACGGGTGCGGCGACGGAGAACAAGCTGCGTCCGGTGATCGGGCTGTGGAACATTACGGATGCGGTAGGCACGGCGCCGGTGACGGCAACGGCGCAGCCTTTCAATGGAAGTGAATCGGGATTGACGACGCTTGCCGCGGTGAGCACGGCGAGCAGCTTTGTGCGCATCGGTATTGCGGACCAGCGCGGCGATGGGCGTCCTGACTATGCGTACATCGGGCGCGTGCTGTATGCCGACACGGTGAGTCCCGCGCGGCTGCCAGCAGCGGGCGGCGAGATTACAATCCTCGGGATGGGGTTCCGGCCGGACTCGGTGATGTATGTGAACGGCGTGGCGGCGCGGGTGACGTCGGTGACGCCAACGCGGATCACGGCGGTGGCGCCGCCATCGAATGGCGCGACGGGCACGGTGCTGCTGGAGGTGGAAGATCCGCAGATGCTGGGCGTGGCGATGATTGCCGATGGGCTTGCCTATGATGCGCAGAACGGCGATGCGCTGACAATCCTGACGGCGCCTTCGGGAACACTTCCAGAGGCGGTTACGGTGGAATTCACGGTGCGCGCGCTGAGTGTGGATCTGACGCCCGCGGCGGGGATTCCGGTGACATTTGCCGTGACCGAGGGAAGTGCGGGATTGAGTTGCGGAGCGGGAATATGCACCGTGGCGACGAATGCGGACGGCGTGGCAACGATTGCGGTGACTCCGGACTCGATGGCGCTGGCGCAGATTACGGCATCACTGGTAAACGGCGCGAAGGTACTGGCGGAGTTTACGGGCGTGCCGCCGTCGAGCTTGTACGCGCTGACGCCGAATCTGTATGTGGCGATTGGCGGCTCGACGACGTGGACTCCGCAGGCGCTGGTGCTGGCGAGCGGACAGCCGCTGGCCGGTGGGCAGGTGCTGTGGCAAACGACGAGCCCGGACGTTACGCTGGGCA
>JAJZJJ010000373.1 GCA_021810175.1 Acidobacteriota bacterium
GTCTCGAGAAGCAGTCGGTCAATCTGGAACTGGACCTGCTGAACCTGGCGAACTCGAAGTACAACACCTACGAGTACGTCTCCAGCGGCGGCTATTTCCAGCCGCTCTTCCCCGACCCCAACAACGCTCCCACCGGCTACGTCAATGCCTATCCGGGAGCGCCCTTCACGGCCTACGGAAGCATCTCCTATCAGTTCTGAACAACTCCCGGGGCGGCCTGTCCAGACCGCTCCGGGATAACAGACTTGCACAACGTACCCCTGCCGCGATCAGACCTCTCCAGCGGCGGGGGATTTTTTTGCCCCAGCGAATACAGGACAAAACGCGCCGAAGCATCTTCTCGATTCGCACAGCAGCGAATCAGGAAGATGCTTCGGTTCAGCAAAGAATGTTGGTAGTGGTCAGCGGGCTGTCTGGGCCTGAGGAGCCTGCGCCGGAGCCTCCGGCTGCGGCGGAGCCGGCTTCTTCGGAGCCTCCTTTTTGGACGGCGCCAAAATCGCGTGCAGGGTGTTCCCTTCCATGCGTGGCATGAACTCAACCACGCACAGCTCGCCCACATCCTGAATCAGCCGGTTGATAATCGCGTATCCCAGTTCGCGGTGGGCCATCTGGCGGCCCCTGAAGCGCAGCGATGCCTTGACCTTGTCGCCTTCCTGCAGAAAACGGATCGCCTGGTTGCGGCGCGTCTCGTAATCGTGGTTGTCGATGGTCACCGAGAACTTCACTTCCTTCACGGTGATGATCTTCTGGCGCTTCCGGGCGGCGCGGTCGCTCTTCTCTTTTTCGTAAAGGAATTTGCCGTAATCCTGAATACGGCAGACGGGAGGAACAGCGGTTGGCGAAACTTCCACGAGGTCCAGACCACGCTCACGGGCGATTTTGAGGGCCTCAAATGGAGCCAGTATTCCGAGTTGTTCTCCCTGTTCGTCGATCACACGCACTTCGCGGGCGCGAATTCGCTCGTTGATGCGGACAAACTGCTTCGCAGAACGCTTATCGATGGTTTCTTCTCCTTCAGCGCGGCGATACCGCGCGGCAATTCAGTATAGCAATGCTTTGAAATTGGATGCTGATTGTTTCGCCCAGGAATTGATCCATTTTCCAGCATCGGTAATGGGGCCTTCTGTTATCGAGCTGCAGTTACCTCGGCGTAACATCCTGCCTGTGAGCCGGCCGAATCGCCCAGCCCTCCGCAAATCCCCTCTTCTGTCAGCCCACTCACCCGCGCCGTCACCAGGCGATTCGGCACAACCGGCGTATCCAAAGTCAGCTTCAGAAAATGGTCCGTGACCGCCTCGGTCGTCGCGCCGCCCTCGTCCGTCTCCACGGTCACCGCCGAGACACTGCTCCCGATCAACTGCGCGCGGAAGGCACGAAATTTCTCCTCCATCAGCACCCGCAGTGACGCCATCCGCTCCTTCACCGCGGCCACCGGCACCGGATGCTGCCGATGCAGCTCCCACGCCGGCGTCCCCGGCCGCGCCGAAAAGGGAAACAAATGCAGATACGTAAACGGCTGCTCCGCGATGAATCGGTAGCTCTCCGCGAAGAGCGCATCCGTCTCTCCGGGAAACCCGACCATCACGTCCGCGCCGATCGCCGCCTCCGGCAGCAGCGCGCGAATCCGCGCCATCCGTTCCGCGTAATGCCACGGACGATAGCGCCGGTGCATGCGGCGCAGAATGGTGTCCGATCCTGACTGCAGAGGCAGGTGCGCGTGCCGCGCCAGCCGCGGATGCTCGCCTACGGCGAATTCCCTGTAAAGCGCCATCAGTTCCGGCGACCAGTCCATCGGCTCGATGGAACTGAGGCGGAGGCGCGGCAAAGCGGTGCGGCGCAGGATTGCCTCCACCAGCTCCTCAAAGCGCTGAGCCGGCTGCAGGTCGCGTCCCCAGCGGCCCAGGTTGATGCCCGAAAGCACCAGCTCCTGCCCGCCCGCATCCACGAAGCGCCGCACGCTGTCGAGACAGACATCGGCCGCAATCGAGCGGCTGGGCCCGCGGGTGGTTGGAATAATGCAGAACGAACAGCGGTTCCCGCACCCGTCCTGCACTTTCAGGTTGGGCCGCGTCTGCCGGGCGTCAGCGGCAAACGGCAGCAGCGAAAGTTCGGTATGAGCAAAGCTGTCATCGTGAAAAATGCCAGGCGCCAGCGCAGCCACCGGCACGAACCCGGTACCGGCCTGATCATGCGCCGAAGGGGCTGCCGCATGGCGGGCACGCCCGGCGGCAAATTCGGCGGCAATCCCGGCCACCATGCCCTTATGGCTGTTGCCGACCACGGCATCCACCTCCGCCAGAGCGGCCAGTTCCTCCGGAGCGCGCTGGGCGTAGCAGCCGGTCACGACCACGCGTGCATCCGGATTCCGGCGGCGGACCCGGCGAAGAAACGCACGCGCCTGCCGATCCGCCTCGGCGGTTACGCTGCAGGTGTTTACAATAACAACATCGGCTGCGGCAGCATCATCGGCTGGATCGAGACCCTGGCGGCGCAGGGTCGCCGCAATCGCCTCGCCGTCGGCACGGCTGGCGCGGCATCCGAAGTTTTCGACGTGATATTCTGCCACGTTGTCCAGTGTAACAATGGCACGATCCTGAAGCGGGCAATCTGTTGCGCCCGAAATTTACGCATCCAATGGACGCGGGTGCAGTAATATCCCCTGAAAGAGCAAGGAGCCCTATGAAGCGACGCATTCTTCTCGTAGACGACGACGTAGCGATTCTGCTCACCCTGAAAGCCGTGCTCGAGATCAGCGGCTTTGAAGTGGAAACAGCGGCGTCGGGACGCGAGGCCAAACAGCGGTTGAAGGCCAACGACTATCAGATGGTGATTACCGACCTCCGCATGGAAAGCGAGACGGCCGGCCAGGAAGTGGCCGCGGCCGCGCGCAAAGCGGCCAGCAAGCCCGCTGTGGCTATGCTGACGGCCTACCCCCCGGCCGACGCCGAGTGGGTGCGCAACGGCACCGATCAGATGCTGGTGAAGCCGATGAATACCCAGGATCTGCTGCGCCAGATTGAAGCCCTGCTGGTCGCCCACGAGGACAAGAAACTGCGCGCCGCGGGACAGAGGATGGAACCGCTTTCAGTACCCGAAGCTTCTGGGAGGAAGCCGCGCAAACTCACGGAGAGCCGCGCGCGGTAATTCGGGCTGGGCTCCGGCATCGGCTGATTCTGGCTGGGAGTGAGCCCTGTCGCCGGCCAGAATGCCCTGCTGCGGCATTTCCTTCGGCGGGCGGAAACCAGCATCTGCTCCGATTTCCGCGAAAAAACCAGGGATCGCAGTCAGGCGACGCGTTAGCTCGCCTGGCTGATCACCCGTCTCTGCTGAAAGCAACTCCGGCACAGCACCGGACGTCCCTGGGTGGGCTTGAAGGGCACCGTCGTTTCCGTGCCGCACTCCGAACACACCGTGCGCGTCTCGGGCCGCGCCGTCCCGGAGCCGGAAGCCCGCTTGGCCTTGCACTGCTTGCAACGCTTGGGATCGTTCTTGAACTGCTTGTCGAAGAAGAATATCTGCTCACCCGCGGTAAATACAAAGTCATTTCCGCAGTCCACGCACTTCAGAATTTTATCGACGAACTCCATCCGTTTCCCTCACCTTTGCCCGAAGCACTGACCTCGAAACGCGCCAGGACAGACGCGCCGTTTCCGCCACGACAGAATCCTGCGGACTTTCAGGATCTGCCGGCTTGCTGCGACAGACCGGTCACCGACCGGCTGAGTACTCGAAACTGGAAAAGGGGCCCAGGCGCAATCTTTGAGAAAGTCCGGCCTTCACCGGCGGGAACGCCTGTTCAAAATCTCCGGCGAACCCTGGACTTCTTCCACAAAGCACATGCGCAGCCGCGGCTCAGTTGCGGCGAAAATGCTGCACCGGCATCTACCGGAATCCGCTCCGATCGGAACGGTATAGATAAAAAGTCACTGAAGATACCCGCATCTGGCCATGTTGCCTGCCGGGTCGGCGCTCCCCGATGCCGGGCATGAGCATGGTTACCCGGAGGAGCTTCGCCCGCAGTATCTGCTTGCGGCCTGAGGACGGGGTTTGTTCCTGAAAACTGGGGACCGGAACAAACGCTCGAAATCAGTCAAAGAATTGTAGCAAAATGTCAAAATCAAACACTGCCAAAACAAAACAGCCTCAAAATCCTGCACTGCCAAAACGCGTCAAACGGCAGAAGCAACTACTCCCCTGGCGCGGCAAATCTTCCACCGCCAGGGGAGTCATGTTAGTCCTGCTCTTTTCTTGCCTTCTTGCGATTCCGCTTCCGCGCCAGCGCTTCCTTCACGCGGCGCTTCTCGCCCGGCTTCAG
>JAJZJJ010000374.1 GCA_021810175.1 Acidobacteriota bacterium
GCGGGACGGCCGGCGTGGGAGCGGAAGCTGAACGCGGCGGAGGTGGAGTCGTTTGAGCCACAGAATTTCCTGCGGGGCAGCGATGACTGGAATCCCCTGGCGGAGGCGGCGAAGCTGCCGTAGGCGCTGCGGGGGATCGTGCACTGGTGGTTAATTTTTTGCTGCAGAGGTGTGACCGCCGTCACGGCTTCATCGGTCCTGCCGCCTTAGCGTAGAGCCAGCAACTCAGCCGGTAAATGATCACCTGTAGCGGGGCCCGGCGAGAGGCCGGGTCCCGACCGGCGCCGGGAGGCTGACGGGGAAATGAAACACATTGTTATTATTGGCGGCGGCATCACGGGGCTGGCCACCGCATATTATCTGCAGCGTGCGACACGCGGTTCTCTGAAGGTAACGCTGATCGAAAGTTCGCAGCGGCTGGGTGGCAAGATTGCCACGGCGCGCGAGGGCGGATTTATCGTCGAGGGCGGGCCGGATTCGTTTCTGGCGCGAAAGACGGCGACGCTGGATTTGTGCCGGGCGCTGGGGCTGGGAGATCAACTGCAGCCGGCGCGGAGCGGGAAGCATTCCACGTTTGTGTGGAGCGGACGCCGGTTGCATGCGTTGCCGATGGGCGTGGGTCCGATGCTGAAGTCGGAGCTGATATCGTGGCCGGGGAAGCTGCGGATGGGGGCCGAGATGGTGATCCCAGCGCGCCGGGCCAGCGGCGACGAGAGTGTTGGCAGCTTCATGCGGCGGCGTTTTGGAAACGAAATGCTGACCAAGCTGGCCGGGCCGCTGATGGGCGGAATTTATGCGGCCGATCCGGAGCGATTGAGCCTGGAAAGCACCTTTCCTTTTCTGCCGGCGATGGAGAAAAAGTACGGGAGCGTGCTGCGGGGCTGGATGAAGCAGCGCGGGCGCAGCGGGAAAGGCGAGCGTTCGATGTTCATGACGCTGCGCGGCGGCTTGCTGCAGTTGACCGAGGCGCTGGCGACGGCGATCGGGCCGGAGGCAATATTACGGGGCGCGCGAGTGGCGGCGGTGCTGCCGTACCGGGGGCGCTATGAGGTGATCCTGGAGAGCGGCACGTCGATCGATGCCGATGATGTGGTGTTTGCCACGCCGGCGCATGTAACCGCGGGGCTGGTGGCATACATCGATGCTGAGCTGGCCGAGCGGTTGCGGGCGATCCGGTATGTTTCGACGGCGACGGTGTCGCTGGGCTTCCGGGAGCAGGATCTGCCGCGGGCAGAAGGGCTGAACGGGTTCGGTTTTGTGGTGCCGCGGACGGAGAACCGGCGGATCAACGCATGTACGTGGTCTTCGACGAAATTTGAGGGGCGTGCGCCGACGGGGCATGTGCTGCTGCGAGTCTTTGTGGGTGGCGCGGGCGCCGAGGCATTTGCCGAGCGGCCTGACGAAGCGATGGTGGCTCTAGCGAGAGAGGAAGTGGACGCGGCGACTGGTATCGGGGCCGAGCCGGTGCTGGCGCGCGTTTATCGCTGGGAAAAAGGGAATCCGCAGTACGAGGTGGGGCACCGGGCGCGGGTGGCGGAGATCGAGTCGCTGGCAGCGGCGCATCGGGGCCTGTACCTTGCCGGGGCCGCGTTTCATGGCGCGGGGATTCCGGACTGCATTGAGAACGCGCAGGCTGTGGTGCGGCAGCTTGCGGGGAAGCATGGGATGTACCGACAACCTGCCGCCGGAAGTGCCGTAGCGGCAGGGGCGCACTAGGCCCTAGAGACAGATCAGCCGTAAAGGAAGGAAAGGAAATGACTTCAGCCGTAGCTCCAACCACTCACGCCCATCCACATGCCGCAGGCAAATATGACTACTCACGCAATCCGATGATTGTGTACTGGGAGATGACGCAGGCGTGTCCGCTGGCCTGCCGCCATTGCCGTGCCGAGGCGATGACACAGGCGCATCCCTGCGAATTGAACCATGAGGAGAGCCTGGGCCTGCTGCGGCAGATTGCGGAATTCGGCGATCCGATGCCGCACCTGATTCTGACGGGCGGCGATCCGCTGAAGCGGGCGGATCTGTTTGACATTATCGACTACGGCCGGAGCCTTGGGATTTCGGTGTCGATTACGCCGGCGGCGAGCCAGGAGCTGACGCTGCGGAAGATGGCGGAGCTGAAGGAGCATGGCATCGAGGCGCTGGGCCTGAGCCTGGACGGCTCGACGGCCGCGCGTCACGATGCGGTGCGCGGCGTGCCGGGCTGCTTCGACGCGACTGTAGCGGCGTTGCGGCATGCGGCGACGGTGGGTTTTCCGGTGCAGGTGAACACGCTGGTTTCAGAAGAGACGGCGGATGATCTGCCGGCGGTTTATGATCTGCTGGAGCGGCACCAGGTGATGCGCTGGAGCCTGTTTTTCCTGATCGCGGTAGGACGGGGCAAATCGCTTCTGCCGGTGACGCCGAAGCGCGGCGAGGATCTGATGCGGTGGATCTATCAGCAGTCGCTCAAGTCTCCCTTCGCGATCAAGACGACGGAAGCGCCGTCGTACCGGCGAATTGCGCTGGACGAAATGAGGGCGGCGGGGATGCATGCGGCGGAGATTCACCGGACGCCGGTGTACCGCGGATTTGGGATTCGCGATGGACATGGGGTTGTATTTGTCTCGAATCAGGGGGATATTTATCCCGCCGGGTTTTTACCGCTATCGGCGGGCAATATCCGGCAGAACCGGCTCGCGTATGTGTACCGCAATGCTCCGGTGTTCCGGGCGCTGCATACGCCGGACCGTTTCCGGGGCAAGTGCGGGCAGTGCGAGTATCGGGGATTGTGCGGTGGTTCGCGGGCGCGGGCGTATGCGTACACGGGGGATCCGCTGGCGAGCGATCCGTTCTGCGCGTATGTGCCTGCGGTCACGCCGGCGTTTCCGATGCACGCTTAGCATGGGGTGCGGGTAGTTTGGGGCAAGGAAAGTGGCGGGTGAGACTCTTATGTGTGATGAGCCTCACCGCCGTGAAGAGAAGTCAGGAGTGCAATCACTAAGGCGTGATTCATAAACAGGGTTTTGCAGGCTCTTGAACTTTGGATCCTGGCCGGATGGCGGGTTCCAAGCAACCAGTCCGGGGCAGCCGGGTGTTTATGAAACACGCTGTAGGGAGGTTTCAAGATGAAGCTGTTCCTGGTGGCAGTTGCATGCATGCTTCCTTTGATTGGCGCGGCTGCTGTGCCGCAGACGCAGAACAATGCCACGCCGCAGACGCAGACAAAGCCACAGAGCCAGACCACGACACCGGCGCCGGCCGCGCCGGCTCCCGCGAATAATGGGGCGAGCCTTGTGAATCCAGTGAAGCCGACCGAGGCTTCGCAGAAGATGGCCAAGGAGCGTTATGGCTGGGACTGTGCGATGTGCCATGGTGACACGGGCAAGGGAAATGGCAGCCTTGCGGTGAGCGAAAAGCTGACCATGCAGGACCTTTCCAATCCGAGCACACTGCAGGGGATGAGCGATGGTCAGATTTTCACGATCATCCGCAAGGGCGCCGCGCAAATGCCACCGGAAGACAAGGCACGCGCGAACGATAACGCGGTGTGGAACCTTGTGATTTATCTGCGGTCGCTGTCGAAGGGCCAGGAAGCGCCGGCCAGCTAGGATTTCGCGCAAGGCGCGAGGGGATAGCACGCCGGCTGGCGCGCCCATCGAGCGGCGCGGGCTGGCGCTGCTTTCTACTTGTGGGGAATGGGGATGGCAGGAAGCCGCGCTTTGAACGGCACTGCGACCGGCGGAGTATACTTTTCGCGGTGTCCGGGGAGAGGTGTGAAATACGCACAAGAATGAGGTGCGACCATGGCGAGTTATATGCTGCAAGTTGCCTACACGCCGGAGATGATCAAGGCTGCGATTTCTGATCCGAAGGACCGTACGCAACATATCAGCCGGGTGATTGAGAACCTGGGTGGAACGATGTACGGGATGTGGTATTGCCTGGGGGATTACGACGTGGTGACGATCTTCGAGTTGCCGGACAATGAAGCGGCGGCAGCCTTTTCACTTGCGGTTGCCGGGGGCGGCGCGGTGAAGGAGATGAAGACGACGCCGTTGTTGAGCGTTGCCGAGGCATTTGCCGCGATGTACAAGGCGCAGCAATGCGGATATGCGCCGATGAAAATCGACAGGTAAGACCTGATTTTTGCCGTGCAGGTGGGGCGAGCCCGTCCGGGAGGGGTAGTGCGGCTTCTGTGGGCGATGGGGAAGTACAATGAAAGGAGGGTAATTCCCCGAAGAAACGAGCTGGAAACGAATGTACGAGGTCACAGTTGAGCGCGGGTTTTCCTCCGGGCACTATCTGCGCAACTACAAAGGCAAGTGCGA
>JAJZJJ010000375.1 GCA_021810175.1 Acidobacteriota bacterium
TCCGATCTCAGCGGGAATACGAGGAAAAGAGGGGGCAACGGAACATTGTTCTGAAGGCTCGCCAGCTGGGGATGACGACCTGGGTGGCGGGCCAGTTCTTTCTGAAGACCATAACGCAGCCGGGGACCCTGACGGTGCAGGTGGCGCATACGCAGGAGGCGGCGGAGTCGATCTTCCGGATCGTGCACCGCTTCCTGCGGCATCTGCCACCGGAGCTGCGGCAGGGTGCGCTGAACCGGGCGATTGTGAACGCGCGGCAGATCGCTTTTCCGGGGATGGACAGTGAGTACCGGGTGGAAACGGCCGGAGCTCCGAATGCGGGGCGCGGGCTGACAATCACAAACCTGCACTGCTCGGAGGTGGCGCGGTGGCCGGGAGACGCGGAGGAGATTCTGCAGGGGCTGCGGGCGGCGCTGTCACCGGCCGGCGAGCTGGTGCTGGAGTCGACGCCGATGGGGGCGTCGGGCTGTTTCTGGAAGGAATGGCAGGAGGCGGAGACGACGGGGACGGCACGGCACTTTTTTCCATGGTGGTACGAGGCGGCGTATGTAGGGCCGCCCGCGGGGGAGAATTCGCTGACAGGAATGGAGCGGCGGCTGATGCGGGAGCATGGGCTGACCGAGGAGCAGATCGGTTACCGGAGGCTGATGGAGAAGAACTTTCGCGGGCTGGCGAAGCAGGAGTACGCGGAGGACGCGAACGAGTGCTTTCTGGCCAGCGGAGAATGCGTGTTCGACACGGGGGCAATCGACGAACGGCTGCGGGTGCTGGGGGATGCGGCGGAGCAGCGGGAGAACGGACAGCTGCGAATATGGCTGAAGCCGGCGAAGGGGCGCGCTTATGTGGCGGCGGTGGATCCGGCAGGCGGCGGACTGGAGGGCGACTACTCGGCGGTGCAGGTGATCGATGTGGAGACCGGCATGCAGTGCGCGGAGCTGCGGGCAAAGCTGACAGTGCTGGAAACAGCGCGGGCAGCCACGTCGCTGGCGCGGGAATATGGAGATGCGCTGGTGGCGGTGGAGCGCAACAACCACGGCTCCGGAGTGCTGGCGCATCTGCGAGGCGTGTGCGGATACCAGAACCTCTACCAGCAGGGAGGGCAGGATGGCTGGCTGACAACGACCATCTCAAGGCCGCGAATCCTGGGGCTGCTGGGGTCCGCGCTGGTGGAGACGCCGGGGATCTTCTACAGCGAGCGGCTGCTGCGGGAGTGCCGCAGCTTTGTGCGGCACCAGAACGGGCGGGCGGAGGCGCAGGCGGGCGAGCACGACGACTGCGTGATGTCGATGGCGATCGCTTTGGCGGTCCGCGAGGAACTGCTGAGCGGCGGCACATCGCACAGGTAGGCGCTTGCATTAGGATGTGGAGTTCGGAGGCAAATTGGCGGTTCTGGCGATCCAGCAGATCAGGAAAATGCGGGGCGGGGCTCAGAGTCATCTGATGCTGGGCGCGGATGGCAATGCCTGGGTGGTGAAGTTCCAGAACAACCCACAGCATCTGCGGGTGCTGCCAAACGAACTGCTGGCGACGCGGCTGGGTGCAGCGGTGGGACTGACGATGCCGAAATGCGACGTGGTGGAGGTAACACCGTGGCTGATCGAGCGAACAGCGGAGCTGGAGGTGGACTTCGGAGCGAGGCGGGAGCGGTGCCGGGCGGGGCTGCAATTCGGGTCGCAGCTGGTGGGCGGGCTAATGCCGGGGCATGTGGCGGATTACCTGCCGGAGGAAAATTTGGCGGAGGTGAAGAATCTGGCAGAGTTTGCCGGAATTCTGGCGCTGGACAAGTGGACGTGCAACGCCAATGGACGGCAGGCGCTGTTTTATCGGAAAGGCCGGGAGAAGCGGTACGGAGCGACGTTCATCGACCAGGGGTTCTGTTTCAATGCGGGAGAATGGCGATTTGTGGATGCTCCACTGCGGGGCGTGTACGCGCGGAACCTGGTGTACCGCGAGGTGACGGGGTGGGAGAGCTTCGAGCCATGGCTAAGCGGGATTGAGGAGTTCGAGGCGCAGAAGGTGTGGGAGATTGCGGAGACAATTCCACCGGAGTGGTACGACGGGGACGCGGAGGTGCTGGAACAGCTGGTGGAAAAGCTGCTGGAACGGCGGCCGCGGGTGCGGGAGCTGATTACGAGCTTCCGGGAATCGTCGCGCCAGCCGTTTCCGAAGTGGAACCGCAAGATGGTGGGAGGCGGAAAAGGGCTGTTTGGGGAGCCGGAATGGGGCGATATTGTTCCGGGGAGGATCATGTGAGCGGCAGAGGCGATAACAGGACGATGGAGCGCGCTTGAACGACCGGCAGGAATGCGAGTTCTTCCTGGTGCGGTATGTGCCGGACCCGGTGAAGAACGAATTTGTGAACATCGGGGTGATGCTACGGGAGGTGGCGCGCCCGGAGGCGGCGGAGGTGCGCTTCACGAAGGACTGGGCGCGGGTACGCTGCATGGATCCGGATGCCGATATCGAGATGCTGGAGGCAATGGAAACGGAGATGCGACGGCGGCTGTCGCAGCACGATCCCGATCTGAAACCGCTGATGACGGTGATCGATGATTCCTTTTCGCATCTGTTGCAGCTGACCGCGCCGAAAGCCTGCCTGGCGGAGAATGTGGCCGCGGAGATGGAGCAGCTGATGCGGCTGTATGTGGAGCCGCGGAAGCAGAAGGCGCGGCAGGCGCTGAGCGGGCGTGCGGCCATTGCGCGGTCGATGCGGATGGAGTTTGAGCGGGTGCGGGTATGGGATTTGATGCGGCGGAAGATTGCGGCGGCGGCGTACACGCGGCCGGGCGACTCGCTGAAGATTGACTGCGGCTACCGGCCCAATGGCGTCATCCGGATGTTCCATGCGGTTTCGCTGAAGAGCGATGTGGAGCTGGCCAAGGTGCTGGCCTTCAGCGCGCCCGCGCTGCGGACGGGAGTGTCGCGGCTGGAGAAGGCGGAGCTGGAGCTGACGGCGATTGTGGAGCCGCTGCGCGGGAGCGATGGCGAGGTGATCGGCGACGACGACGAAGTGGAGCAATACCGGTTCGGGGTGGAGACGATGGAGGCGCAGCAGATTCGGGTGCTGACGGTGAACGATCTGGAGCGAGTAGCCGAGACAGCAAAACGGGAGCTGCGAGTGTAGCGGCAAACGACAGGCGCAACAGCAGAGGGCATGGCACCGAGCCATGCCCTTTCTATTTGGGATGAACGGAAGGAGCAGGAACGACGTGAAGATGAGAGAGCAATGGAAGCAGGCGCTGGCGCTGCTGGGAGCGGGGACTCCGGCGCGCGGGCGCGGCGATGAGGAGGCGCGGGCCGCCCAGCGCAGGACAATGGCGCTGCCGTCGGTGCTGACTCCGTATTCGTTCCCGGCACAGGCGCTGCCCAAGCCGACGCCGGTGAATCTGCGGCGCTTTGCCGAGACCCCGGTGGTGCGGCGAGCGATCAATCTGATCAAGGACCGTGTGGCGGCGATGGATTGGCAGGTGCGGCTGAAGCGCGATCACGATCCGGAGAAGGTGGCGTTTGCGGCGAAGCGGGCCAGGATTCTGCGGCGCTCGCTGGAGTTCCCGAATGCCTCGGACTCGTTTCGAACTCTGATCGAACAGGCGATCGAGGACGCGCTGGTGGGGGGCTTCGGCGCGATCGAGATGGAGCTGACCGGCGAGCCGGAGCGGCCGTTTGAGCTGTGGGCGGTGGACGGCGCGACGATCCGCATCGATTCCAGGTGGGACGGCAACCCGGATTCGGTGCGCTATGCGCAGGCGACGGGGCTGGCTGGAACGGAGTCGATGATTCCGCTCGAGGACCGGCAGCTGATGTATGTGCGGATGAATCCGCGCAGCCATACGCCGTTTGGCCTGGGACCGCTGGAGGTGGCGTTCGAGACGGTGAACTCGTTCCTGAGCGCGCACCGCTTTGCCGGCAAGCTGGCCAGCAACGCGGTGGTGCAATATGCGCTGTGGCTGAACGACACGACACCGGCGCAGCACGACCGGCTGATCCGCTGGTGGCAGGACGAGATCGAGGGCACGGGCCGGGTTCCGCTGCTGAGCACGGAGCAGAAGCCGGAGGTGCTGCGCTTTGCGGCGGGTACGGATGCCGATCTGCGGCTGAGTTGGCAGGAGTTCCTGATCCGTATGGTGGCGAATGCATTCTCGCTGCCGCCGGTGCTGCTGGGGCTGGAGCAGGATGTGAACCGCTCGACGGCGCAGTCGCTGCTGGACGAGGCGTTCCATTCGGCCATCGTGCCGCTGGCGCGGCTCATCGCCGAGCACCTGACGCGGGATCTCTTTGCCAAGCGGCTGGGATGGCCGGAATTTGAATTTG
>JAJZJJ010000376.1 GCA_021810175.1 Acidobacteriota bacterium
GACAACTACCACGCGGCGCTCGCGGATCTGACGGCCATCAGCGGGCGCATTCCCATCCCGCCGCGCTTCATGCTGGGCTCGTGGCGTTCGCGCTTTAAGAACTACACGCAGCACCAGTTCCAGCAAATGGTTCTGAACTACGACGCGGAGAAGTTTCCGCTGGACGTGCTGGTCATGGACATGGGCTGGCACACGCCGCCCCACTGGGGTTCGATGGACTGGAATAAAAAGCTCATTCCCCATCCGACCCAACTGCTGCAGTGGCTGCACCAGCGCGATCTCCACGTCACCGTCAACTGGCATCCGCAGGACGGTGTGGGCCCCTGGTACAGCCAGTACGACGAGTTCTGCAAGGCCATCGGCGTCAATCCGGCAGCGAAAAAAGTGCTTCCGTTCGACGACACCAACCAGAAGTTCATGCGCAACTACTTCAGGCTCATGATGGACCCGATGGAGAAGCAGGGCATCGACTTCTGGTGGCTCGATGGCGGCGTGCACGTCGGCTGGGACAACGCCCTGGACTTCTGGAATATCGAGCGTCCGGGCACCGGAAAGCGCGGAGCGTCCTTCAGCCGCTGGGGCGGATGGGGCGACCAGCGCTATCCGGTCTCCTTCTCCGGAGACACATCTTCACTATGGCGAGTGCTGCGCTTTGAGATTCCCTACACGGCCACCGGCGGAAATGTCGGAGCGGATTACTGGTCGAACGACGTGAGCGGCTTCCGCCTGAAGATTCCCACCTCGGAGCTCTTCACCCGCTGGGCGCAGTTCGGCGTGCTCAGCCCGGTCTTTCGCACGCACGGCACCATCCAGTTCGGAGATTTCCGCTATCCCTGGGCTTATGGCGCGCAGGCTGTGAGCGCCACGCGGCGAGCTTATGACCTTCGGGCACAACTGCTTCCCTACATCTATACGTCGTCATATCTCACCTGGAAGACCTCGCTGCCGCTGGTTCGGCCCCTGTATCTGGATTATCCGAAGAACGCGGAGGCCTATGACCACCGCGATGAGTATGAATTTGGTCCGGACCTGCTGGCTGCACCCATCGTCACCCGGGGCATGGGCAAGGCATGGCTCGGCGCGACGGATATGTGGTTCCCTGGCGGGAGCTGGTGGAATCTGCTGAACAACGAGCGCGTGAACCAGGCGGGCGATCGCACGATGCTGGCCTCGGCCGGAGAGATTCCGGTCTTTGTGCGCGGCGGCGTGCCGCTGCCGATGCAGCCGGTGCGTCCGCGCCCTGCTGCCCAGCCTGCGAACCCGCTGGTGGTGCGGGTGTATCCAGGACAGAATGGCAGCTTCACGCTCTATGAGGACGACGGAACCTCCTCCGATTATCTGCACGGCGCCTATGCGCTGACGCCGCTGCACTACCAGAATCGCGGAGCGCAGGGCGTGCAGGTGACGGTTGACCCGGCAAAGGGCAGCTACGCCGGACAGCCGGCGGCCCGGAGGATTGTCGTCGAACTCCCGGTCACGGCGCATCCCGCTACTGTCACCGTGAATGGCACAAATGTGCCGGAATCCCCGACCGCGCTGCCCGGCTACATCTATCATCCGGTGAGCGCGACCACGGAGATCCGCCTTCCCGCCGAGTCCATCCGGACCCAGGTAGCCGTGGATGTGACCTTCCGCGGTTCGCCCAGCGTACAGGCGATGATTCCGCAAATCGTGAACCAGATTGCCGTCGTCCAGCGCGCGCTGGCTGGCGCCGGCCAGATGCGCGCCATGTGGAAGTATCGGCTGGTAGACCTGCGCTTCGATTTGCGGACGCTGCTCAGCAGGGCGGAGCAGGAACTCGGCCCCGCCAGCGCCGCCGACCTCCAGAGCGGCTTCGCATCGGCGCAGAAGGAAGAGTCGGCGATCCAGGTCAATCTGCAGCAATACAGCAATCATCAGGCGCGGGCCGCTGCCTTTGCGCTCAATGACGCTTATGTGAGCGCGAGCGTCAGATTGCGCAAAGCCGGCGAGGGTCTGATGACCCAAAATACGCCGCGCTTCCGCAAACATTATGGCCAGCCCAACGACATTCGTGGGTACAACGCGGGCCTGCTGGTCCGTGCGCTCACTCCGGCGGGAGCCGCCGGCAAGTCCCTCGCGATCGACATTCCCGGCCTGGCGGACAGGAGCTTCCCACTTCCGGCTGCGCGGCAGCGGATGTATCTCTATCTGCCGTTCAGCAAGGGCACACAGCGGCCGCTGTATAACTTCCGCGGCAGTGCGAAGCTCACACTCACGGATGGCGCCTCGCAGCGCGTGCTCACGCGGAGCATTCACGTCAGCCACGAGCTGCTGACCCAGTGGAGCTTTGCAGGTCCGTTTGCCCCGGGCAAGGCCCCGGAGGTCGGCGGGCAGCCGGTCACCGCGGCCATCCTGCATCGGAAATATACCGGCCTGCACGGAAAGCCCGTCGCGTGGAAGACGTGGCTGCAGGTGCGAGCCAAACAGTTTTATGGAAACAGCGGCGACTACATGGAAACCGGGAAGCGCTGGATCGACATGCACTCGATTTACCCGGACTTCAATGCCTCCGCTGTGGCCGTAACTTGGGTGGAAGCGCCTGAGGCGGTCACCCTGCAACTGCGCGCGCGGCACAATGCCGGCATTCAGGTGTGGCTGAACCAGGCTTCGGTTCTGCATGCCGCCGGGGAGCAGGGTGCGAAGAACGAGCTGGATCCGACGCCGGAAGTCGTCACAGTCCACCTGCGCAAAGGCTGGAACCAGTTGGCCGTCAGAACCGACGGCGGCAGCAGCCAATGGACCTTTGGCCTGTGGCTGAAGCTGCCGCACGGTCTGGTCCTGGCGCAGTCCTCCACGCCACCGGCGTCCGGGACCATGCAATAAGAAGCAGAATCGCTTCGGATGCGGGGGCCGGTCGGCGCGATCGGCCCTCGTCTTTTCCCCGGTGCAGATAACCCATTGCGGCTCAACCGCAAAAGCTATATTCACAGGGCTAAGTGTGTGGATCAGTTACCATCCTTGCATAGGGAGGGGTTATGGACGTGTCCACCGCCGAGTCTCTGGTCCAGCCTGTGGCTGCACCCTCCACCACGCCGCTGCCTGAAATTGTCGATGCCCTTCGGCGCGTCGCGGCCCTGCAGGGCCTGGCCGATGCCGAGCTGGAATGGCTGGCCACCCACTGCGATGAGGTATGGTTTCCCGCCGGCGCCACCATCTTTCGCGAAGGCGATCCGGCAACCAAGATGTCGATCCTGCTGCGGGGCGAAGTGCATGTCCGGCGGCAGCAGGGCGGCATGGCCTTTCTGCTGGGTCGCTCCGGCCAGATCACCGGCGTGCTGCCCTTCTCGCGTATGAAAACCCACGGCGGCCAGGGTTTCGCCGCCTCCGACGTCTGGGGACTGCAGCTCGATCGCGAGCGCTTCCCGGAAATGCTCGCCGCGATTCCCTCCATGGGCAAGCGCTGCGTTTCCGTCCTGCTCGACCGCGTCCGCGAGATGACACGCCTCGAGCAGCAGACCGAAAAGCTGAACGCGCTGGGCAAGCTGGCCGGCAATCTGGCGCACGAGCTGAACAATCCAGCCTCCGCCGCGCAGCGCGCCGCCTCCGGGCTGATCGAAGAGCTGCACGTCTACGGCCAGCGAAAGTACCTGCTCGGCAGCCTCTGCCTCGACGAAGACCATCTGGAGCGCATCCGCGCGTGGCGGCGGCGCATGGAAGACAAGACGCACCTGCGGCCCGTGGACTCCGTCAACCAGGCCGAGCGCGAGGACCGCCTGCAGCGCTGGCTGCGCGCCCACGGCATCGAACGCAGCTGGCAGATCGTTCCCGACCTGGCCGAACTGGGTATCGATGGCGCCGATCTGGACGAACTGGCCGAACTGGTAGGCGACCAGCACCTGGAAATTGTGCTGTCGCAGTTCGCTTCCTCGGCGCGCACCGAACGCATGGCGCAGGCCATGCTGGATTCCACCGCGCGCATCTTCCAGCTCATCACGGCCATCAAGGATTACTCCTGGATGGATCAGGCGCCGATCCAGGAAGTGGATATCGCCCAATCGCTGGAAACAACCCTGACGATGCTGCAGTCGCGCCTTGAAAATGTAACCGTGGAGAGGCATTATGCGGCGGACCTGCCCCGCATTTCCGCCTATGCCAGCGAGCTGAATCAGGTGTGGATGGCCCTGCTGGAGAATGCGCTGGACGCCATGGACGACAGCGGCCGCATCCGCCTCAGCGCGAATCGCTCCGGCGAGTTTGTTGTCGTGGAGATATGGGACGGCGGCCCGGGAATTCCCGCCGATATCCAGCCGCGCATCTTTGAGCCGTTCTTTACCACCAAAGCGC
>JAJZJJ010000377.1 GCA_021810175.1 Acidobacteriota bacterium
AAACTTCTCGTCCAACTGGCTCCCCGCCCAAACGCGGGGAAGATAAAGGTTGGTGAGACGCAAGTCGTACCTCGTCGTTCGAAGTCCGCCGGCAACCGCTCGTTCTCGTTGCCGAAGGGGGAGATATCCATCTGAGGCTTACCAAGGAAAGACGCCGGGTACACGCAGTTGGTTGTGTGCCCGGCGTCGGTGAATATCGTTCGCGTGGTCTTTTATTGCGGAGCAAACTCCGCGGCGGTTGGGAACTCCACAGCCCGGTCCGGCACCGGCTCGTTGGTGAACAGCACCTTGTCTCCGGCCCGATCGAGGATGTACAGATGGTCGGCGCCCACCAGCGACACCAGATCCTCCACCTGCGACTTCTTCGCAAACATGTACCAGCGCTGCGGCTGCATCCACATCTGCTGGAACTGCGCGTTGTCGATGAAGGGATCTTCCGAGCGCGGCGAATACGAGCCGTACACCAGGTTCATGTACCGCCCGTTCAGCATCAGCGCCTTCCGGTCGGTGTAGAAGAATAGCGATGAGAAGTAATAGTAGTGATGATCGATCATCAGCTTGCCCGGAGGCGAAGCCTGGAGCGTGCGGATCAGCGGGCGCGACGACATGTATGGATCGAACGTGGCCATGGCCGCATGCGCCGCCTGGAAGAACACCACCATCATCAGCGCCACGCCCAGGTAGCTCTTCTTCCACGTGGTGCGCAGCGTGCTCGCCGCGCCAATCAGGAAGGCGACAGCCGCCATCCCCAGCGGGAAGCGCAGGTACGCAAACGAGTCCAGCGTGAGGTCTTCCATGTGGCCCAGCGACAGCTTGTAGGCGCTCGGATGCCGCACGAGCGCATGCGAAATGTCGCCCGGCGTCGGCACATGGCGCACCGCAATCAGGATTCCGATGGCGGAAATCGCACACGCGGTGCAGATGATGGTCAGCGCGCGCGTGCCCCAGCGCTTGGCCTTGTTATCCACCAGCAGCGCGGAGCCCACCAGCAGCGCAATTGCCGGATAAATCGGCATCGAGTAGTATTCCTGCGTTGTTGAGAACGTAAAGAACACCATGACGACGCCAATCCAGCAGAGCGCCAGCAGCCGGGTCCGTCCGGCGCGATCCAGCGGCTTATAAGAGAGCTTGAAGGTTGCCGGAATGTACACGCTCCACGGGAATAGCCAGATCAGGTTGAAGAGCCAGAAGAGGTAGCGCGGCACGGTCGCGTAGTCGCGCGGGTAGCGCATATTCAGGAAGCGCAGCAGTTGCTCGTTGATGAAGAAGAACCACAGGAACCCATGCCACTGCCCTGGAATACTCTTCATCGTGAAGACGAAGTACGGCGGATTTCTGAGCGTCGCCAGAATGTGCCACGGTGCGGCAACCGCCAGCATGACAACCGTCACCAGCACCGGATGCAGCCGCTTCCACGAGTCCCACCGGAAGAGCCGCTTCGTCAGGGCGAAGTACACGATCCACGCGCCGATGGGGAAGACCACCCCGATCAGGCTCTCCAGCAGCAGCCCGGTTCCAAAGCATATCCCAATGAGCACCGCCCACCATCGCGGATGCTTCACGTCGTCTTCGATCAGGCGCAGGAAGGCCCACATGGTGAGGGTAATCGTAAGCACCAGGGTTACATTCGGAATCTGGATGCGCGTGAACAGCCATAATCCGATACACGTGGCCATGCACAGACCGGCATAGAGGCCCGCTTTTCGCCGCTCGAAGGCCCATATCCCGAACCATGCCGTGACCAGGCACAGCGCAATGGCCGAAAGCACTACCGGCACGCGTGCCGACCAGGTGTGCACGCCAAAGAGCTTGAAGCTGCCCGCCATCATCCAGTAAATCAGCGGCGGCTTTTCGAGATAGGGCACGCCATCCAGCCGCGCCGTCACCCAATGTCCGGAGTGCATCATGTTCACGGCGATCTGCGCCTGCACGGCGTCCACGTCGTCCATCAATGATGGCGGCGAAAAAATGCAGCCGATGTAAACAGCGGCTGCAAATAAGAAAACGATGAGGGTGACCTGGCGGCGGCTTATCCCTCCAGGGCGATCATAGCTGCGCTCGGCTGCAGCATCGGGGCGGACTGTATCTTCCATTCCTTCATCCACAGGAACAAAACCATCAGGCCCCACAGGTGAAAGCCAAGGTTGATGCTCCGATTCATATGTAATTTGGTCAGTTCGTAGATCGTATCGAAGCGGAATAGCTCACTATGCTCCGCCTCTCCCGATTCTAAAGTGTCCATCAGCAATCCGCGCAGCGGTCCACGGAACCATTCGTGCGCCGGAATATCGAAGCCAACCTTTTTGCGTTGCAGAATCGAAGGAGGCAGCTTGTCCTGCATCAGTTCCTTCAGCAGAACCTTCTGCCGCGACCCCTGAACTTTCAGTTTTGCGGGTAGTCCAGCGGCAAACTCAATGAGTCGGTGATCCAGGAACGGCGGGCGCACCTCAATGGAATGCGCCATGCTCATACGGTCCGACTTCACCAGGATGTCGTCCGGCAGGTAGCACTCCTGGTCAAATTTCATGTAGGGGCCAAGTCCGTTCCCCGGCAGCGCGGCCTTCAGGCCGGAAAGCAGCCACGCAAGTGCGCCCGGCAGAGGCATTCTTACCAGCGCCGCCTTTTCCGACTCGGAGAACGTCCCGTTCCAGAAGACGTGGCCTTCCTCGGCCGGCAACAGGCTGCCTTCGAGCAGCCGCTTTATCTTGTAGTCGAGCCCAATTTTCTCGTCGGAGGCCGGCCATGCACGCATTCCGTCAATCAGCCTGCGAATCACGGCCTCGGGCAGCAGGCGTACGCGCCTTGCGATGCGATTGGCCCGGTAAGTCAGGTAGCCGCCGAAAATCTCGTCCGAGCCCTCGCCGCTGAACGCCACCGTGCAACTCTGCCGGGTCAGCTTTGAGAGGAACCACACCGGCAGCGCGCCGGAGTCCGCGCTTGGCTCGTCGGAGTAGTATGTCAATTCCCGGATCGCGCCCTGCAAATCCTGGTCCAGGTTCAGATCCAGCTGCTCGTGCCGTGTCCCATAGTGCCGGGCCACCTCGGCAATGTAATCCGACTCGTCGAAGCTGCGGCCCCGGAACGAAATCGAGAAGGTCCGCAGCGGCTCCCGCGAGGCCCGCGAGGCATAATGCAGGATCGTCGACGAATCCACACCGCCGCTCAGCCACACGCCCAGCGGCACGTCGGAAAGCATCTGCTCCGCCACGGATTCAGTCAGCAGCCGGTCCAGTTCCTCTTTCGCCTCGTCGAGCGAAATCCTCTTCGGCTCAATCTCCGGCACCTGCCAATAGCACTCGGTGCGGATTTTTCCGTTCCGCCACTCCATCCAGTGGCCGGGGGCCAGCTTCTCCACGCCTTCCACGAGCGTCCACGGCGCGGGCACGTAGTTCATTGAGAGGTAGCAGTCCAGCCCCTGCAGGCTCAGCCGCCGCTCAAATTCGGGATGGATGAGGATTCCCTTCAGCTCCGAGGCAAACAGCAGGTCCTCGCCCTGCCGGGCCACATACAGTGGCTTAATACCCACGCGGTCGCGTCCCAGCACAAGGCGTCGCCGGCTCTGCTGCCACAGCGCCACGCCGAACATGCCGCGCATCCGCTCAAAGCAGCCCGTGTCCCACTCCAGGAACGCATGGAGCACGGTTTCGGTGTCGCAGGTGGATGCAAAACGGTGCCCCAGCCCTGCCAATTCCTGCCGCAGTTCCAGGTGGTTATAAATTTCCCCATTAAATACAATGACCGTGTCGCGGTCCGGCGAGTAAATCGGCTGGTCTCCGGCGGAAAGGTCCAGAATCTTCAGCCGCGCCGCACCCAGGCTGCACAGCGGGGAGTGATGGGTGCCCTGCTGGTCCGGACCCCGGTGCAGCAGTGTCATCGCCGCGTCTCGAATTCGCTCCGGCGGAGCGTACCACTCCTTGGTTGTGTAACCAACTATTCCGCACACAGGCATACCGCCTTGTTGCGGGGGGTCACATGGCTTGCAGTAACCAGCATTGCCAGACGATAGCACACCGCGCCAGTCGGCGTGCATGAAGTTTTATGAAGAAGGTACACAAATCCTCGTTCCCAATGGCGCCAGCCAACTCGTCCATACTGGCGTCCACAACGGGAAGGTTGAGCTAAGTCCTATGCTCCCAGCACGTTTTCGTAGGAATTCTGCTCCAGCCAGTGCAGGGCGTCGCGCATGACCTGCTCAAAGTCGTTGATGGACCCATCGGCCAGGCGCAGCACGTACCGGGGCTCGCGCTCGTCTTCCAACTCCACAATGGGCGACAGTGCGGCCAGACCCTCCTCCGGCATG
>JAJZJJ010000378.1 GCA_021810175.1 Acidobacteriota bacterium
GGGAAGGGGGATGGCGGCGTGATGGCGGTCACACCGCGGCGCCGAGTGCCAAACTAAACTGTGCAGGTTTTCAGGGGAGAGGACACCGACCGTTCCCCGGTGGGCTCTGCCGCAGATTTCGCACTCCGCTCAAACCCTTCCACAGAGCCCGCATCGCTCGAAGCTTTCCGGCCGGTTCCTTTCCAGAGAGAAAGGAAGGCAGGCATATGGACCATCCAGCAAAGGCAGTCAGGGAAGCGACGCTGACATCCGACCTCGGGCCGGATTCTGTGGCGCAGATAACCGTCGAGCTTCGCAAGCTGCTCGCCGACACTTTTGCGCTCTACTTCAAGACAAAGAGCTTTCACTGGCATATCTCGGGAGCGCATTTTCGCGACTATCACCTGCTGCTGGACGAGCAGGCAGGGCAACTGCTGGCGATGACAGACGAGATTGCGGAGCGAGCACGGAAGCTGGGCGGCACGACTCTGCATTCGGTGGGTGAAGTGGCGCACAATCAGCGGATTCGCGACAACAACGATCAGCTGATCAGCACGAAGAACATGCTGGCCGAGCTGCGCGCCGACAATCAGGCGCTGACTCGTTTTCTGCGCACCGCTCACCAGATCTGCGAGCAGCATCACGACGTCGCGACGAACAGCATGATCGAAACGTGGATCGATGAGACGGAGCGGCGGACCTGGTTTCTGTCGCAGATTGTGGAGGCTCTGTGACGGGCGACGCCAGAGGATGATTTCGGGGATGGGCTGAGAGGCCGGGCCGAACGGCGTGGGCGTCAGGGCTTTTGGGACTGCACCCGAGCTGTGCGGCTGGATGACGATCTGGCTTCGCGCACGAAGCGGCTCATCGATCCGGAGAGATGATCGAGGACCTCCGCCCACTCCTGGAGATGGCGCCGGCCGCGGGCGGTGAGGCGGTAGATGCGGCGGGCGGGGCCCTGATCGTCGATGACCCACGCGGATTTGACGTTGCCGTTTTCTTCGAGCTGGCGGAGCGTGCGGTAGAGTGCGCCCTTATCGATTTCGGCGTCGGTGAGGGCGTACTTTCGCAGGTCCGGCGCAAGATCGTATCCGCAGGAGGGTCCCCGCTGACTGAGGAGCAGGAGAACGACCGGCTCGACGAACCGATAAACCTTGCCCATGCCGCATGTGCACGGATGATTTCTTCCGTGCCGGCTGCATAATCGCTGTGGCACTGTAGCCCTCCCCGGGTCGCGCTTCCGGAATTTTTCCGCTGGGTATAGGTGTATCACGCACTGGCATCGGCGAGGCGCTGGGGTCGGGGGCGAGCGCAACTGGATGACGCCGAGAACCTGGCGCTTTTCGGTAATGGCACCAGGGGGCGAATTCCAGAAGCGATGAGGGAATTTGTCGCATCTTCCGGGTAAATTTCGGCGCAGGTTCGGCTGCATTCCGGTGTAGTTCGGGCCGAACCGGATTCCGGAAAGGCGAATCATCGCCGATGGAGGGATTTCGATGAACATTGCTCGTTATTCGCGTGTGGCAGCCTTCGTGCTGGCTGCGACTCTGGCGACCGCCGCGTGGGCCCAGTCCGCCCGCGGCAGCCGAATCTACAATCCAGCGACCGAGGCCACGATTCAGGGAACCGTGAGCGAAGTGAAGAGTGTGACCGGCCAGCGAGGCTGGAACGGGCTGCACCTGACGGTTCAACACGACGGGCAAAGCTCGGACGTGCATCTGGGGCCCGCGCACTGGGTTGCATCGCAGGGCTTCTCGTTTGCGGAGGGCGATCAGGTGGAGATCGTCGGGTCGAAGGTGAAGTACCAGGGCAGCGATGCCTATATTGCGCGGGAGGTCACGAAGGACGGTAAGGTTCTGATTCTGCGCAACGAGCAGGGCATCCCGAAGTGGTCCGGGGGGCGCTGGAACCGGCAGTAGGAGCGTATTCCGGATGACACAGAAGACATATAGGTGTACATTACACTGTCATATACCGATGTGACACCACTGGCCCGCGCGGTATGAGGCTGTTCTGGCGACTTCGCTGCTGTTTGCGAATGCGGAATGGCAGGACACCGCGCGAGCCGCAATCGAGACCTTAACTCGGCGAAAGGAAATAGCCGCAATGCGTATTGCTGTACCGGTTACCGATCATGTTCTTCATCCCCATTTTGGACATTGTGCGGGTTTTGCTCTTCTGGACGTGGATCCGACCAGCAGAGCCGTGGTCTCCAGCACGGAGGTTGTTGCTCCGGAGCATCAGCCTGGGCTGCTGCCTCGATGGCTGAAAGAGCGCGGTGTGACAACGGTGATTGCCGGAAACATGGGTGTGAAGGCCCGTATTATCTTTCAAAAGAATGCGATTGAGGTGTGCCTGGGGGCGCCGTCGGGGCCGCCGCTGGAGATCGCGCGGGAGTATCTGGCGGGGACGCTGGTGACGAGCGAGACGACGTGCCATCACTGACGGGGTTGTGACTCGCGTCACCGCCGGTCGGGACTTTCGGGGGTAGGCTACAGGCCGAAGTGGTTCCAGAGACCACGAGGCTTTGGGCGCCGCTTCGTGTGGGAGGTGTCTATGAAGATTCTCCTGCCCATTGACGGTTCTGACCATAGCGTTATCACGATTGACGAGTTTTTGAGCAGGCTGTGGCCCGCGGGCACCCAGGTGGAAGTGCTGTCGGTTGCCGTGGGGAGTCCGGAGCTGATTCATCCGGAACCCGCCGGGAGGTCGCTGCACTCTGACTCGACTGAACGAGAACGGCAGCGCGCGGAGAAGGATGTGGCGGAGGCGGCGGACAAGATCCGGCACGCGATGCCGTCGCTGGAGGTGTTCGCGAAGACGATGGATGGCGCCCCGGCGGACGGGATTCTGAAGGAAGCGAAGGAGTGGGGCGCTAACCTGATCATGATGGGGTCGCGTGGACACAACGCGGTGCTCCGCATGCTGCTGGGGTCGGTTGCTCAGGCGGTTGTGCGGAACGCTCCGTGCAGTGTGGAACTGGTCCGCAAGCCGGCGACGGAGACAGCGAAGGCCTCATGACTCGGGCTGGCCGGTGCTGGACCGACTGCTGAGGCGGGCACGGCTGAGAGCGAGAGGATATGGCGAGGCCGGGGTGCGACGGGTGGAGGCTCCGGCGGCCGTATGATGGCAAACGGGCTGTCTAGCTGGCGCCCCGCCGTGGTGACCAGGCGCGGCAAGCAGGAAGGACCGGCGCATGAATGTGAACGCCTACAGCGATGCGCTGGTTGTTCTGGGCACATCGGGAATCCTTGTGCCTTTAGTCCGGCGCTGGGGGATTAACCCGATCCTTGGTTATCTGGCTGCCGGGGCGCTTCTGGGACCAGCGGGACTTGGCTTACTGGCGGTGCGGGTTCCACAACTGCGCTGGTTCACGATTACCGACTTACAGAATGTCGCGGGGATTGCGGAACTGGGCGTTGTGTTTCTGCTCTTTCTGATCGGCATAGAACTGACGCTGAAGCGGCTGCTCAACATCCGCCGGCTAGTTTTTGGGCTGGGAGGGCTGCAGTTGCTGATCACGGGGGTGGTTCTGGGGGCGGCGGCGCTGCTGCTGCATCAGAGGCTTTCCGTCGCGATCATCATCGGGGTGAGTCTTTCGCTTTCCTCGACGGCGATTGTGCTGCACATACTCTCCGGGCAGCAGAGGCTTTCGTCGGCAGCGGGCCGGGCTTCGTTTGCGGTACTGCTGGCACAGGACCTTGCGGTTGTTCCCTTGCTGCTGTTTATCGGTCTACTGCATTCGGCTTCGGGGCACTCGCCGATGCGGGAGCTGCTGTTTGCGCTCATCGAGGCGGTGGCGGGTCTCGGCATTATGGTTTTTGTGGGGCGCTGGCTGATGCGTCCGCTGTTCCGCATGGTCGCCGCGGCGCATTCGACCGATCTGTTTATCGCCGCGGTGTTGTTTGTGATCATCGGGGCCGGAGTGGCTGCGCACTATGTGGGGCTGAGCATGGCGCTGGGCGCCTTTGTTGCTGGTTTGCTGCTGGCGGAAACCGAGTACCGGAAGGCGATCCAGGCGATCGTGGAGCCATTCAAGAATCTTCTATTGGGGATTTTCTTCTTCACGATCGGCATGAACATCGACTTCCGGGTGCTGCTTCGGGAGCCGATTGCGCTGGTCCTGATGGTGACAGGGCTCATTGTTTCAAAGGGTGTGATCCTGACAGTACTGGGACGGTTCTTCGATCTTTCGTGGCCAGCCGCCGTGGAAACCGGTCTGCTGCTCGGTCCGTGCGGCGAATTTGCCTTTGTTTCCATTGGGCTGGCGCAGGCGCTGGGACTGATCGGGTCGAGCACGGCAGC
>JAJZJJ010000379.1 GCA_021810175.1 Acidobacteriota bacterium
CACGATCTCAACGGTTCACCTCAATGCTGCCGCAGCAGTACCGGCGGCGACTCTGAGCGGCATGGTAACGTCGCAGGGGACTTCTTCCGGTGTTGGGGTGGACGTACAGCTGAGCTTTCTGGAGCAGGTGTCGAGCAGCATGACTGTTACGATGCCGCTGCTGCCGAATGCGAATCAGTCATCGTCGATGCTGTCTCTGAGCACAGTTGCCGGCAGTACGTGTCCGGGCGGCACGTATTGTGTGAGTTACAGTGCCGATATGCCGGCGGCATCGGCTTATGTTGGCGCATATGCATCGAGCGGAATTGTGCTGGCCCAGGCAGGAGCTTCCGCTTACATGGCGGATGCGATTGCCTTTGCACCCGCCTCGGGTGAAACGCTCGACTGCACGCCGAACGAGGTGAGATCCACGACGGCGATTACTCCGGTGGCTGGGAGTACGACGAATGTGGCTGCGCTGGCATTTACCGGATGCCAATAACTGCCGATCGTTACCGCGACGGCTTTCCGCATGAAGCAAAGGAGCGAACCGTAACGGGTTCGCTCCTTTGCTGTTGGGGCTGTTTGGTGTTTGTGTGGCCCCGGTTTGTTTGTGCTATTTCGGTTCGCCAGCGGGCGGGACGGGTGGAGGGTTGCGGCTGGCGAAGAAGCGCTGGTGCCAGTAAGGGTAGATGGGCGTGAGCTGGCTGGCGGCGTCGAGTTTGGCGATTTGCGCGGGAGTGAGGCGCCAGGTGGCGGCGTCGAGGTTTTGTTTGAGCTGATCCTCATTGCGTGCGCCGATGATGACACTGGCGACGGTGGGGCGGTGCAGGAGCCAGTTGAGGGCGATTTGCGGGACGGACTTGCCGGTTTCCTTTGCGACTTCGTCGATGGCGTCGATGACCTGGTAGAGATACTCGTCGTCGACCTGGGGTCCGGATTCGGCGGTTTTGTGGAGGCGGCTGACTTCGGGGAGGGGCTGACCGCGGCGGATTTTGCCGGTGAGGCGGCCCCAGCCGAGCGGGCTCCAGACGAGTGCGCCGACGCCCTGATCGAGGCCGAGGGGCATGAGTTCCCATTCGTATTCGCGGCCGATGAGGGAGTAATAGACCTGGTGGGCGATGTAGCGGGTCCAGCCATAGCGGTCGGAGAGGGCGAGGGACTTCATGAGATGCCAGCCGGAGAAGTTGGAGCAGGCGATGTAGCGGACCTTGCCGGAATGGACGAGGGTGTTGAGGGTGTCGAGGGTCTCCTCGACGGGGGTGGCGGCGTCGAAGCCGTGCATGTGGTAGATGTCGATGTAATCGGTGCCGAGGCGGCGAAGGCTGGCGTTGCACTGCTCGATGAGGTGGTAGCGGGAGGTGCCCATCTGGTTGGGGCCGTCGCCCATGGGGAAGGCCGCTTTGGTGGAGATGAGGACCTGGCCGCGGCGACTGCCGAGGGCTTTGCCGAGGATCTCTTCAGCGAGGCCGTTGGAGTAGCCGTTGGCGGTGTCGAAGAGGTTGACGCCGGCTTCCATGCAGAGGTCGAGCAGACGGCGCGCCTCATCCACGCCGGTGCTGCCCCACGCGCGGAAGAATTCAGTGCCGCCGCCAAAGGTGGCCGCGCCAAAACTCAGCGCGGAGACTTTCAATCCGGAACGCCCGAGAAATCTGTAGTCCATGGGGTAAGAGATGCGGAAGGGGTGTGGATTGGTGCAGAAGGGCGGGGTGGGATCAGAAGAGGATTTTATTGGGGGAATCGAGCCAGGCCTGGAAGGATTGCCAGGCTTCGTCGTGGAGGAGCATGGATGAGGGGATGGCGCGCTGGGCGGCCGGCAGGGCGACTTCGCGGTAGAGGGTAGCGTCGTCGAAGGCGATGCGGGCGGCGTCCTGACTGGTGTTGCCGTACCAGATGCGGTCGATGCGAGCCCAGTAAATGGCGGCCAGGCACATGGGGCAGGGCTCGCAGCTGGTGTAGATTTCGCAGCCCTGAAGGGTGAAGACGCCCAGGGAGCGGCAGGCATTGCGGATGGCCTGGACTTCAGCGTGGGCGGTGGGGTCATGGTCGCGGGTGACGCTGTTGGCGGCTTCGCCGACGATGATGCCGTCGCGAACGATGACCGCGCCGAATGGGCCGCCGAGGTTGTGGAGAACGTTTTCGGTGGCGAGAGCGATGGCTCGCTGCATGAATGCGGGATTGGGAATGGGGGATGGCAGGAGATTCATTGCGGACTGGGGCCAGGGGCGATGGCGTTCCGAATCAGTATGGCACAGGCTGAGCGGAGGGCGGGGAGGTCAACTGGGATTCTCCGGATCGTCCGCAGGATGGACGGGAAAGGGAATGGGATCCGGGGCGGGACCGGAGGTGGTGAGAGAAACGAGGTTCTCCCGGCCCAGGGAGTTCTGAACGATGCCGGCGGGGAAGGATTTTTCGAGGGCGCGCAGCTGGCGCTCGGTGAGCTGGGGAGCGACGATCTGGACGCTGAAGTCCTTCATGCGGAGGGGGCGGGCTTCGCGCTGAGCGTGAACGCGGATAAGGAGGCCATCGCAGGAGAGGCCGCGAAGGCGCAGATACTGGGCGGCAATCTGGCCGACGCTGCTGCCGAGGGCGGCCAGGAGGAGCTCGGCCGGGGTCATGCCATGATCGGTGGCGCCGTCTTCGGCAGGTTGATCGATGACGATGCGATGCTGGCGTGCTTCGGCAATAAACTGCGCGCCTCCGCTGTGCCGCAGAGTGATATCCAAACCAAGCTCCTTTGTCTGACTTTGACGGATGCAAGTAGCGGGCCATTTTGCCGGGAAGGAGTGGAAATGGCTGAAATGGGGAAGATTCAAAGCGGGGGATGGGCGGAAGGTTGCGGGAGATTTGGACATTTTGCTGCGCTAAATGGCGCAGTTGCGCTATTCTGCGCGGAACCCCCTGTGGCAGGAAGCCGGAGATGTACGACATTATGCCGCGATGGCGGGTAGAATCCCGATCGGTCTGAGATTAAGTTGGAAACAGGTTCCCTATGACCAAAGGTTCGCGGAAGAGGCCCGAAGCGCCCACGGGGCGGAAGAAGGCAGACAGTTTGCAGGTTGGCGCAGAGCGTATTGGGGCAGGAAAAGGCGGCGATTTGCCACCGGCGGAGGCTGGGGCGCGGCCAGCAGGCCCGGAAGCTGAGGCACGGCGCACCTCCGCGAGCAGCGACGTCCTGCGGGCGGTGGTGGATCAGCTGGACGAGGCGGTTGTGATTGTGGACGCGGCGGGGGCGGTGCAATTTGCGAACCACGCGGCGCGGCACAAGTATGGGATCGATCCGGAGGGTCCGGGGCTGGCGGGGTGGACGGACGCCTATGGAATTTACCGGCCGGACCGGACGACGCTGTGGCCTCCGGAGGAGCTGCCGGGGGCGCTGGCGCTGCGAGGGCGGGCGGTGGACGCGGAACAATATATATGCCGTCCGGGGAGCGAAGAGGGGTACTGGGTGGCGATGCGGGCGCGGCCGCTGGCCGGAGCAGGGGGAAAGACGCAGGGCGCGGTGCTGGCGTGGCGGGATATCTCCGAGGAGCGGCAGACGGCGGAAAACCAGCGGCGGCTGCTGGCAATTGTGGAGAATACGCCGGATTTCGTGAGCCTGACGGATGCCTCGCTGAAGACGGTGTTCATCAACCGCGCGGGGCGCGAGTTGCTGGGCATGGGCGAGCGGGACGCAGTGCGTGGCTATCCGGTTTTCGAGACGGAGTTTGCGGATCAGCGCGAGAGGTTCGAAGGGGAGATGCTGCAGGCGCTGCTGCAGGGGGATGCGTGGACAGGGGAGTTCCAGCTGAGCCACGCGGTGACAGGGAAGCCGATCGCGGTGGACATGCGGGCGTTCGGGATCTTTGGGGGTTACGGGCAGCTGCTGGGGATTGCGAGCGTGTGCCGGGACATTACGGCGCGGCGGCAGGCGGAAGAGACGCGGCAGAGGCTGGCGGCACTGGTGGAGTACTCGCACGACGCGATCATCAGCGAATCGCTGGAGGGCGTGATCACGACGTGGAACCGGGGCGCGGAGGCCGTGTTTGGGTATACGGCGGAAGAGGCGATCGGGAAGCCGATTACGATACTGGCCTGGCCGGGATACCAGGACGATATGGAGGAGCTGCTGCGGAGGATTCGGCGGGAAGACGCGATTGAGCATTACGAGACGATGCGGCGGCACAAGGACGGGCGGGCGCTGGTGGTTTCGCTGACGCTCTCGCCGGTGCGGGACGATGCGGGGAAACTGATTGGGATATCGAAGATCGCCCGCGACATTACGCAGCAGAAGGAGCGGGAGGAGATTTCGCGTCGG
>JAJZJJ010000380.1 GCA_021810175.1 Acidobacteriota bacterium
CGTGTGCAGATTGGGCGAATCGTAAAGGTGAGTCACGGGGCCCGCGCAGCCCGCTCCGGTGCCGCATCCCGCAGTGCCGTAGCTGATCAGTTGCATCGCGGTGATGGTCCCGTCTTTCTTGGCCCCGATGCGCAATGTCTGGTCGGAACTGGGACGGTTGCCCGCTGAGAGCTGCTCCTGCTTGCGGTCCAGCATCAGCCAGACCGGCGCGCCGGTCTGCTTCGATAACTGAGCAGCCACCACTCCGGGGTTTCCCGCTCCGAACTTGGCTCCGAAGCCGCCTCCCATGAACTCCGTAATGACGCGAATCTGCGATTTCGGCATTTTGAAGTAGGCGGCGAGCTCGTCGCGCACACTTGCGGTGCCCTGGGTTGACGCCCACACGGTCAGCAGGTCCGGCTTCCAGTCCGCCACGACCCCGTGCGTCTCCAGCGCATTGTGGACCTGCACCTGTGTCGTGTACTTCCCCTCCACGATCACGTCGGCGTCTTTAAATCCCTGCTCCGGGTCGCCTTTCTTGTGGATCGAAGGTCCATGGACATTGCCGGTCTGCGGAACATCGTGCGGACCGCCGCCACCGCCCGCGGAGCCAGCCTGATCGGCGGGCCCTGGAAATACCTGCGGCGAGTTAGGCTGACGGGCCTGCGTCATGTCCACGACGAACGGTTTGGCGTCATACTGCACCTTGACCAGTTGCGCGGCCTGCTCAGCGATGTGCGGATGCGTCGCCGCAACTGCCGCGACCGGCTGGCCCGCATAACGCACAATCGGATATTTCGAGGGATCAAGAGAGGGGTTCCGCAGCACGGCGCCGCCCAGCAGGTGCTGCACCACGTAAACACCCTTGACGCCGGGAAGCTTCTCCGCCTCGGACGTGTCGACGGACACGATACGCGCATGAGGTACGGACGCGCAGACAAACTTGGCGTACAGCATGCCCGGCAATTGCATATCGTAGGTATAGCGCGCCGTGCCGCTCACCTTGGCATGGGAGTCCCAGCGAGTGGGCGACTTGCCGATGTACTGGAGATCTTTGTTGACCGGAAGCACCGGCGGCTCGGTGACCGGAACCTGCCGCGGCTCCTGTCGAAGCGTGTAACCGGGAACTCCGACCGGCATCTGGACGGTTTCCGTCCCGGCAGCGGGCGCGGCGTTTGCGGCCGCTTGCAGCAACGGGTCTACTTCGGGAGTCAGTTTCGTGGTCGCCATGGTTGTTCCTCCCTACGCGTTCCGGGGCGTTGTGCCCGCGGCTTCCAGTGTGGCGGCAAAAATCCGCGGATACGTCCCGCAGCGGCAGAGATTGCCGGCAGTGGCCTTGCGGACGTCCTCTTCCGTCGGCTTGGGATTCTGGTCCAGCAGCGCCGAACACGTCATCACCATGCCGGGAGTGCAGAAACCGCACTGCATCGCGTCATGCTTGACGAAAGCCGCCTGTACCGGATGCAATCCACCGTTGCTGCTTAACGCTTCGATGGTGGTGACTTTGTGTCCAATGGCGTCCATCGCGAGAGTCATACAGCTGTTGATCGGCGTCTTGTCCAGCAGAACGGTGCAACCGGAGCAGGACCCGCGATCACAAATGATCTTGGTCCCTGTCAGTCCCATGTGCACCCGGAGCGCCTCTGCCAGCGTAGTGCGAGGCTCAATCTGGAGGGTGTGCTCTTTGCCGTTCACCGTGAGCGTGACGGGAACTGCGCCGGGGCCATATTCCTTGACGCCGTTGCGGGTCGCGGCGACAGCCTCATGGCTGAAAACCTGCACGCCCTCCAACAGGGCGGAGCCGGCGGCGGTGACGCCCGCACCTTTCAGAAAGCCGCGACGGGAAATCCCACCGCCGCTGACCGGCTGCGTAGGGTGGTTCTCCGGGGCGGGAGTCTGCTCCGGAAGATCCTGGGGAAGCGTTGTACGGTCTGACATTTCGTCCTCCATAGTGGAGTGGAAAGGACTATAAGGTGTTTGCCGAAAGGCCAATTACGTAGGCGCTTTCTTCCGGCCGGTGTCGCCGCCCGAAAGCACGCACGCGTGGACTGCCAAGCGGAACAGGTACGAAATAAGTTTTACACCTCTCCCGGCGTGACGGGCAAGTTGAGGAGGCCCAACACCTCGAACGTTTTGATCCGATCGCATCCTGCTACCCGGCGCATTAGGAGACCGGCGACTGCAAGTAAATATTTTCATTCCCCTGAAACCCTACTAGACTGAGGGCCGGCACGGCCGATTGCTGCGGAGGCATAGATCGCGATGGCGGAATCTCTCGATACAGGAAGCCGGCCCACTGGCCCCTTGGCGCAACCGGGACTGAATCAGCTTGAGCGGGTAGTCGACACCTTCGTCGCTCCCGAGAAAACATTTCTTGACATCCGCAGAAACGCGAGCTGGTGGGCGCCATTCCTGCTGGGCACCCTGATCACTCTGCTTTTTACCTTTTACGTGGACCGGCAGATCGGCTTTGAGAAGGTCGCGGAGGCGAACATTAGCCGGAGCCCCCAGGCCCAGGAGCGGCTGAATGCTTTGACGGAAGCGCAACGCAGCCAGACCATGCACACGATTGCGGCGACTACCAAAGCTTTCAGCTACGCCTATCCTGTCACATCTCTTATCTTCGGAGTCGTCATTGCGGTCATTCTGCTGGTGAGCTTCAATTTCGGCCTGGGCGCCACAGCCTCGTATGCGTGTTATCTGGCGGTCTGGTTCTATGCCTCTCTTCCTCTCGTGCTGAAATACATGCTCGCCGTCATTGCCATCTCCGCTGGCGCGAGCTCGGAACGCTTCGAGCTGCAAAATCCCATCGGAACCAACATCGGGTGGTACCTAAGCTCCGATGTCCCTCTATGGATGCGAACCCTGCTCAGTTCCTTTGACCTGTTCACCATCTGGACGATCGTGCTGCTGATCATTGGTTGCGCGGCAGTCGCCGGGGTCAAGCGCACCAGCGCAGCCATTGTGGTGGTGGCTTGGTGGATAATGACGATCATCGCATTTACAGCAGCGGCTGGAATGCAGAGCTGAGATCGGGAGATACATGCGAAATGGGCGCGTGGGTCAGGCTGTGCAACGAAAAAGATCTTCCGGCGGAAGGCCAAGCCAGGGAATTTCAGGCAGGAGGCCGGACATTATGCGTGGCCACCCTGAAGGGTCAGCCCGTCGCGCTGGATAACGTGTGCCCGCATCGCGGCGGCCCACTCGCCGAGGGAACCGTTGAGCACGGCAAAATTGTCTGCCCATGGCACCAATGGGAATTCGACCTGATGACCGGCATTTCCACGCACTCGCCCCACGCGAAGGTCGCGAGATACGAGCTGCAGCGGGAAGGCAGTGACATTCTGGTGAAAATCGGCGGCTGATCGGCGCCGCTACTTTGCGCCGGACTCCAGCACTCCGGGGCATTCCTCCTGAATCCAAGCCCGATAGGTACGTTGCTTCCGGCGGCGAAATTGCTTGCCGGGGCACACCGGGCAGCCGGCCGCCCGGCGCAACTGGTCCGCCCACGGGCGCTTGCTACGGGACTCCGGCTCCCATAACTGCTGGGATGCCTTGCCGGTCGAAATCAAGGAAACATCCACACTTGACCCGCCCGTTCTCGCAAATCCGCGCGGCAGGTCCTCGCCCAGCTCGCCGCCTTGTGTGTTGTTGGAGGGAACGCATCCCCCGCTCTCGCCGCTTTCGCTGCAGGTGACGCTGCTGCTATGCACATGACCGTTTTTGGAGTTGCGCTGGGTCGGCGCGGTCACCGACGGCACAAATACGCTCGGCGTAGGCGGGCCTCCTGCGGCTCCCGGCAAAATCATACTGACGTCCAGCACAGCGTCGGCCTGGTTCTCGTCCGTCACCGGCGTGATGCACGTATCCTGCTCCAGGTCCTCACGCACCGAATTCGCCGTCTGCGCGGATGCGGTTCGAATGTATACCTTGCGAATGGGCCGGCCGTCTGGAGTGCTGATCGGCTTGACCGGCTTCTTCGCCGCACAATCCGGCGTTAGTATCCCACAGAACACCACCCCAGCAGCCACAGCGATAAGCTGTCGCAATGTCCCGGCCGCCCTCCCGGATAGATTCCGATTCTGCACTTCGGCAACCTCCCTGACTTCGCGGCGCACGCTCCTGCTCGCGCCCCTATCCTCGCAGCGCCGCCAGTGTTTTGTCCAGACTGACTCTTTTCCAATACAAGATGAGCCTGAAGGACAGGATTGATTCCAATAGAAGATGAGCCTGAAGGAGGAGTCATGCTGAGGATTGAAGATCAGCGTGCACGAAGCGGAGAAGTTGAGTT
>JAJZJJ010000381.1 GCA_021810175.1 Acidobacteriota bacterium
TCCAGTGCCTCGTGTGCTTTCTCTTGCTATGCTTCAGGGGAGCTTCGGCTTACAGCTATTTTAGGGGATTTCGCCGAAGCCAGTCAGCGGTGAGGGTCCGCTTCAGGTCGCTAGCCGCGACAACAATAGGCGCGTTCGCCTGGATGGCAAGGCTCGCCCGTGCGGTCAGCACCGCCGGCGATGGAAGGAATAATCGAGAGCGTATCCTGCTCCTGCACGGGGGTCTGTTCGCCCTGCGGAAGATAGCGGACATCCTCGTCGTTCAGGTAAACGTTGACGAACGATCGCAGCTTGCCGTCGCCCGTATACAGATGCTTCTGGAAGTCCGGGTACTTTGAGGTCAGCGCCGAGAGCGCCTCTTCAATCGTCCTGCCCGAAACCTCCACCGCATCCTGCTTCTCCGTATAAACGCGAAGCGGTGTCGGGATGAAGATTTTCATCGTTTCGGTTCCTTCTTGCGAATTCAGTTGTGTTGTTGCGTGCGTAGAACTAAATTGCTGCCTTGCTGGTTGCTAACCTGTTGACTAGCTGACCCGCTGGTTGGCTGTCTTCTATGCTATCGGCTCCGTGGCTTATGAACCAACCGGAGCCGCCTCGATCTCCGGGCCTAATCCCGGAATATTTTGCCCCGTCACCTCAATCGGCTCCGGTTCAAATTTTTTGGCTTCCTCGCTCAGCCCGGTCAGGCGGAACGAATTCGTCTGCCGTGCCGCGCCCTTTTCAATGGCCGTAATCACGTAGCTGCAGCCCAGCCAGTGCGCCTCGGCAAAATCGGTCGGCGACCACTGCGCCGGATGATCCGGATGCGAGTGGTAAAAGCCCACTATGTCCAGGCCTTTTTCGCGGCCCTGCCGCTGAATGCGGATCAGCTCCTGCGGCGCGATGTGATAGCGGTTATGCGCTGAATCCGTGCGCGTGTTGCCGGCGCGCACTACTTCCACCACTTCATTCACTGCTGCTTCGACACGGCCCAGCATCACTCCGCAGCACTCATGCGGATAGGTCTCTTCGCCGTGTTGGCGGATGGCTTCATAAACGGGATCGCTTACTTTCAGCATGGTTCCTCCCAGAAGCGTTCGCTCAGGTACTTGTCGGCCGAGTCGCAAAGAATGGTCACAATCACAGCCTCTTCGCCCCTGACGGCCAGTTCTTCGCCTACGCGCAGCGCCGCAGCCACGTTGGCCGCTGACGAAACGCCCACCAGCAGCCCTTCGCTGCGGGCCAGCCGCTTGGCCATGGCGTAGGCGGCTTCGGTTTCTATTTCGATGTTCCGGTCGGCGAGTTCGGCATCGTAAATGCCCGGAACAATCGCCGTCGGCATGTGCTTCAGCCCTTCCAGGCCGTTGAACGGCGAGTCCGGCTGCATCGAAATGCACTCGATCCCCGGCTTCAGCTCGCGCAGCCGCCGTGACGTGCCCATGAAGGTGCCGCTCGTGCCCAGCCCGGTGATGAAGTGGGTGACGCGCCCGGCGGTCTGCTCCCAGATTTCGTTTGCCGTGGTGCGGTAGTGAGCCCGCCAGTTGTTCTCGTTGTTGTACTGGTCGGCGTAATAATACTTTTCGGGCTCGTTCGCCGCCAGCTCGCGTGCCCTGCGGATCGCTCCATCCGAGCCGTCATTCGGATCCGTCCACACGATCTCCGCACCATATGCGGCCAGAATCCGCTTGCGTTCGAGCGATACGTTGGTCGGCATGCACAGCGTCACAGGGAAGCCCATCGCCGCGCCCAGCATGGCATAGGCGATGCCGGTGTTGCCGCTGGTGGCGTCCAGCAGATGCTTGCCCGGCGGCAGCAGCCCGCGCTGCCTCGCGTCCTGCACAATGGCCGATGCCGGTCGGTCTTTCACGGATCCGCCGGGGTTGGACCACTCCGCCTTGCCGAGAATATGGATCCCCGGGAGCTTTTCGGTGATCCGCTCCAGGCGCACCAGGGGCGTGTTGCCAATCCGTTCCAGCAACGGGGTGCCTAAAACCGGCGTTTCAGGCGTCTGCGATTTGGTCAGCGTAGCCATCGGTAAATTGCAGTCCAGGCTTTCTTGTGCGAGATTGAAAACAGCCGGTCGCCTATACCTTCAGTTTAGCTTCCGGCGCTGAAACCCCCAAATTCGAACAGGTCCGCAGGCATCATGCCCAAGAAAATCAAGCAGATTACCTACAGTGAAGTTCAGGATAGGCTTCGCAGTCTTCAATTTGATGTCGCCCCGGTCCCGAACGTCGCAAATCAGGTTCAGGTTTCCAAATACGGCTGCGCCGCCATCCTCGGCCCTGGCGGCGACGACGGGGTCTACCAGTTCGTCCATCGCCCCGGCGTGCTCTTCGGCAAGGAGATCACGCATCTGGTCAACCATGGTTACCAGCAGCACTTTCACACCTCCCGCGGCGATTTTGCGGCCACCGCCGACCATCTGCGCAACCTCCATCGTTTCACCGAGGAGCTGAAGGAAGCTGCCGGCGAACCCAGCCTCTACAACCAGGCGCTCGGCACCACCAGCGACGACCACCTCTACGACCGCCTCAAGGGTCGCGATCTGCCTCTGGCCGAGCGCCCCACTCCCGCGTGGAAACTCTCTGCCGGCCACTAAGGCCAGTGAACAGGTCCTGGATTTCCTCGCTTGATTCTGCTTTTTGCGCGCCGGGCGAACCCTTCGCCCGGCATTTGCGTCTACATTCCACAGTGATGCGCGTTATTGTCTTTGCCGTGGCGATGACAACCGCTGCTGCCGCCGCGGCCCTGCCCGTGCCAATTCCACAGGCTGCGCCCGGCCATTCTGCATCTCACCTTTCCCGGCACGAATCTACGTCCAACGGCGATCGCATCCCGCCAGAACGCGCCGCGGATTCCTACGCCATTTACTCCCTGCTGATGCCCGGCAATCTGCTGAGCGGCACTGCCGCGGGAAACACCACGCGCTGGGCCATCGCCGCCCAGACCGTCAACTTCGCCGATATGGACCCACGCATCGACCCGCGCGGCGCGCTCAAGCCGCCGCCCGGCGACGAAAAAGCCTTCCACCAGGCCGTCGGCGATTTCGAACGCCTCCAGGATGTCACCTTCCGGCTCGAACGCCGATTCCAGCTTGACCATCCCTATGATCTGCTCGACGCCGCCCAGGTCCGCGAACTCCGCCAGGCAAAATCCTCCGCCTATCCCGGCTCCAAGCTGCAAACCCGCTACGCGGTGTATCCCGGCGTCACGTTCTTCAGTGCCGTCTATTTCAGCGACGACCAGAAGGCTGCCCTGGTGTACAGGAACGACTGGTGCGGGGTGCTCTGCAGTCAGGCCCAGTGGATCTTTCTTCAGAAGATCAACGGGCACTGGGAGCGCAGATCCGGCATCACAGTCCCCGGTGCGTAAACGCGCAATCCCGCTATCGCTTCCCGCGCTCCCGCTGCAGCTCCCGGTACGCATCACTCTTGGAAATTCCGCGTTCCCGCGCAATTCTCTTCAGCGCATCGCGCTCGTCCAGACCCTCTTCGCGCGCCAGCGCCGCAACGCGTTCGCTCACGCTCTCCGCCACAGCAGCCTTCGCCTCCGGAACCGCATCCAGCAGCAGCACCATCTCGCCGCGCACACGATCACGCTCTGCCAGCGCAGCCCGCACCTCCGCCACCGTGCCGCGCAAAAACTCCTCGTGAACCTTCGTCAGTTCGCGCGCCAGCACCACCTGCGCCTCTTCGCCCCACACGGCCGCCAGGTCGCCCAGCGTCTCCACAATTCGGTGCGGAGCCTCGTAAAAAATCACCGTGAGCCGGTCCGCGGTTTGCTTGCGCAGCCGCTCCAGTGCCGTCCGTCGTTCGCCTGCCTTCGACGGCAGAAATCCAAAGAAGAGAAATCGCTCCGCCGGCGCTCCTGAAGCCACCAGCGCCGTCAGCGCCGCATTCGCGCCCGGCACGGGATACACCGCAATCCCCGCCTTCAATGCACCCGCGGCCAGATGCATTCCCGGATCGGAAATCACCGGCATCCCCGCATCTGAAACCACGGCAATTCGCTCACCCGCCTGCAGCGCGGCAAGCAGCTCTGGTGTGCGCGCCGCTTCGTTGTGCTCGTGCAGGCTGGTCGTGGGCGTCGTGATGCTGAAGTGATTCAACAGCTTCTGCGTCTGCCGCGTGTCCTCGCACGCAATGCGGTCGGCGGAGCGAAGCACCCGCAGCGCGCGCAGCGTAATGTCTTCGAGATTCCCAATCGGAGTCGCCACCAGGTACAGCCCCGGCGCCAGCTTGCCTTCGTCCATCATCGCGGGTGCCCCACAGCTGCGCGGGCGTCCC
>JAJZJJ010000382.1 GCA_021810175.1 Acidobacteriota bacterium
GGTGAAGCTAGGGATTCTATTTCGCGGGCTTGTGGGCGTGTTGTGGAACCGGATGCGGGGCGCGGGCAAATGATGGCAGAGCCGAATTCCAGGCCGGTGGTGGTGGTTGGCGGCGGGCTTGCGGGCCTGGCGGCGGCGTGCGCACTGGCCGATGAGGGATACGGCGTAACCCTGCTGGAGCGGCGGCCATATGTTGGGGGGCGCGCTTCGTCGTATGAACATCCGGGCACGGGCGAAGTGATCGACAACTGCCAGCACGTGCTGATTGGACGCTGCACGAACCTGATTGATCTGTACCGTCGGCTGGGAGTGAACGATGCAATTCGCTGGTACCGGCAGTTTACGTTTGTCGAGCCGGGCGGTCGGCAGAGCGTGCTGCATTCGACGTGGCTGCCTGCGCCGATGCACAGCACTCCATCGTTTCTGACGGCGCATGCGTTTCCGTGGGCGGATAAGGCGGCGATTGCGCGGGGGCTGATGAAGTTTCTAGGTGGATTACCGCCTGATTCGGAGGAGAATTTTGCGCAATGGCTCCAGCGGCACGGGCAGACCAAGGGGGCGATGGAGCACTTCTGGAAGCCGGTGCTGGTGAGCGCGCTGAACGAGGATCCGGAGCGGATTTCTGTTCATTATGCGGCGAAGGTGTTTCGGGAGTCGTTCCTGCTGTCCGCAGAGGCCGGGCAGATGGGGATTCCGTCGATTCCGCTGAGCGAATTGTACGGGCATGCGGTGGATTACATTCGCAAGCGCGGCGGTGTCGTTCGGCTTCGGACCAGCGTGGAGGCGATGGAGTCCGGCGCGCATGGCGGATGGGTGGCGCGGAGCGGCGAAGAGAGATTTGCGGCGGATGCCGTGGTGCTGGCGCTGCCGTTTGAGGGGCTTTCGAAGCTCCTGCCGCAGATGCCGTCGGCGGCGGGCTTGGAGGGTTTGAAGGCGAAGCTGGAGGGGTTTGAGCACTCGCCGATCACGGGAATTCACCTTTGGTTTGACCGGCCGGTGACGGAGCTGGAGCATGCGGTATTGCTGGATTCGCCGATACAGTGGCTGTTCAATAAATCTGTGCTGCAGCCGGAGCATCGCGCGCACGGCGAGAATTACGTGGAACTGGTTGTGAGCGCGTCTCGGGCGCTGGTTTCGATGCCGAGGCAGGAGATTTTGGACCTGGCGACGGCGGAGCTGGCGCGGTTTTTCCCGGCGGTGCGGGAAGCGAAGCTGGTGAAGGCGGCAGTGGTGAAGGAAGTACGGGCGACGTATTCCGTGCGTCCGGGGCTGGACCAGTGCCGGCCCGCGACGACGGAGAGCCCGTGGCCGGGGATTATGCTTGCCGGCGACTGGACGGCGACGGGGTGGCCGGCAACGATGGAAGGGGCCGTGCGCAGCGGCTATCTCGCCGCGGAAGCCGTGACGGAGATGTTCGGGAGCAGGAAGCAGTTGCGCGTGGCTGAGTCGCCGCATGGCGGATTCATGCGGTTGATGCCTGCGTGATTGGCGACGTGGTTCCTGCTAGGGGTTGATCCAGTGCATGACCCAGGCGGCGACGATGACTGAGATCACGAACCAACCCCAGCAGTAGAGGCCGTAGCGAATCATCGCCTTGGGCGTGGAGCGCTGGGTAATTGCAAAGACGATCGACGCGAATGTAGCGAACATGAGCACCGCATTGAAATGGGAGAGTAACATCAGGATTTCCTCCCAATGCGGAGGTTGTGGGCATCCACGGCGGCGACGATGTTCAGCAGGCCTGCGACAACGGCGAACATGGTTCCGTAGTCGGCGCTGACGATGGAGACAACGGTGTTGCCGAAGCCAAGGATCTTGGCGACGATGAAGAGGCCACCAGCGCCCAGGTCGCCGAAGAAGGCCAGCATCTCGATAAGGTTGCGGGTGTTCGGCGCATAGAGGTGGCCGTTTGCAGCAAGCCCGATGGCGAACATGGCAGTGATGGAAACGAAGAGGATCAGACCCCGAATCCAGTGCCTGGTGAGGAAATGACCCGCTCCGGGAATGAGCCAGCCGAGGAGCAGTGCTCCATAGACGAAACCTTGCTGTTGTTCAGAAGTGGTTGCTTTCGCAGGCATCTCTACCGAATATACAGGATTTGGCGGCTCGAATTGGGAGCCGGGCTGGTTGGTGCGGTTGGGGGTATGAGCGGAGCGAAGCTGGTCAGATGCACAGGAGGTGGTCCTGGACGCGACCGGTGACGCGGGCGCTGCCGGGCGAGGTGATCATGTTGACCTCGCTGCGGACGCCGAAATTTGGCATATAGATGCCGGGTTCGACAGAAAAGCAGGTGTTGGGCAGCAGAAGGCGCTCGTCGTGGGTTTCAAGATTGTCGAGGTGCGCGCCGCTGCCGTGGAGGATATTGCTGATGTTGTGGCCGGTGCGGTGCGTGAAGTATTCGCCGTAGCCAGCGGCGTTGATGACAGCGCGGGCGCGGTCGTCGGCTTCCCATCCATGGATAGGGCGGCTGGCGGCAAAGGCTTCTTTGACGGCGTGGATGGCGGCATCGCGCGCGTCGCGAACGATGGAAAAAATCTTTTGTTCTTCGCTGGTGGGCTCGCGGCCGATGACTGCGGTCCAGGTGATGTCGTAGTAGCAGGAGGCGGGCTGATTGGTGCGGGCCCAGATGTCGATGAGGAGGAAGTCGCCGGTGCGGATAGGGCGGCTGGAGCCGGGCTTTGGCTCATAGTGGGAGTCGGAGCTGTTTTCGTTCACAGAGACATTGGGGCGGTTTTCCCAGGCGAGATTTTCGCGGCGCATGGCTTCTTCGAGCCAGAGGACCATGTCGTATTCGGTGAAATGTTCATTGGCGGCGGCGCGCCGGCCGATTTCCGCGAAGCCGGCGGCGAGGATGTTGTCGATGGCCTGTTGTGCGACGAAGTGGCTGCGGATCTGATCCTCGGTGAGCACGGCCTGGAATCGGCTGACGAGGTCGGCAGAACTGATGATTTCTTTGCCGAATTCACGGAGCAGTTCGATGGTACCGGCATCAACCATGGAGATGTACATGATGGTGTTGCGCGGCGAATATTGCATGGCGAGACGGTGGTACGGGGCAAGCATGTCGCGGAGACCTACCTCGTGCGATTGCCATGAGGCGTAGGTGGCTTTGGAGCCGGGCAGGGAATCGAGGCGCGCGGATTCGATTTTGTGGACCAGCTTGCGCGGCTCGCCATGCGCGGGAATGAGATAGTACCAGCGGCGCGTGACGTGAGCGGCAGGAAGACCGAGGATGGCATAGGCCAGGGGGTCGCGCTGGTGATGGTCATAGAAGAGCCACGCATCGGCTCCGCTTTCGGCAATTGCGTTTTGAATCTGGTTCAGGTCCAAGGCGAGCGGCTCCTTCCCGTGAAGGGAAAGTCTATCGCAGTCGCGGGGAAACGCGCGGCTGGCGGTACACTCGCTTTCAAGGGGAAAGGTATGCGCCGGTGGCTGAGCCTTGCCGTGAAGTACGTGGTGGTGCTGGGGCTGGTTGTATATCTGCTGGACTGGATGGTGTTCGCGGTGCGGAGAGTGGATGGGCGTGGGACCGCGAAGGTCGTGGTCCAGGAGTACCTGGCGACGCCGCTGAAAGGCCAACGGGTGGAGTATGACTACATGGGGAAAAAGACCGTAACCTGCGCTGAGGCGCTATTTCCGCACGGAATTTACCCGGTGTGCTGGTGGGTGAGACGGCACAAGGACGAGTGGAAATGAGACGGTCAAAGACCGTATGATGCTCGACGTTGCGCGAGCTTGAGATGCCTGCGATGATGTGCCGTGAGCGAGGCGCGAAGGGCCGCAGCGGGCGAGTTGCCAGGTTTATGGAGCTGACGAGTTGATGGGGAGAATCCAAGGGAGCCGGAAGCTGGGATTGGTTTTGGTTCTCCTTGGGTGTGCGTTCTTTTGCCTCCGGGGCGTTCACAACGAACGCGTGGTATTTCACTCGTGCGATTTTCTGCCGGTGTACAGCGGAGCGCGGTGCATGCTTGCGGGGCTTGATCCTTACAACGGGAATGCATTGTTGCAGGCGGATTCGACGGCAGGTCCGGAGCAGGGGTGGTTCAGCGATACGCTTTCGTTTGAAGACCCGGTGTATCCGCCGACAACATTATTTCTGATGACCCCTTTTGGCGCGATGCGCTGGCATGCGGCACACCTCGCCTGGCTGGCGTTTACCGGCCTGCTGTATTCGATTGCGGCGTGCCTGGTGTGGGAGCTGTGCGCGGATGATGCTCCAGTAGCGGCGGGTGTGCTGGTGGGGGGCTTT
>JAJZJJ010000383.1 GCA_021810175.1 Acidobacteriota bacterium
GCTGTGCAACTGGTGGACAAGCTCCATGACTCTGACTGAGGCTGCGCCAGCCACGCGCGGACAAAGCGTGTACTTCGCCAGGCTCACCGCCACGGAAAACAGCAAAAACACCTGATACGCCCGCGGGAAAATTCTCTTTTTCCCAAAGAAGAGCACCAGCAGAACGACCCCGCCCGCGAGCAGCGCCACAGCCGAAAGCAACTCCATCACCACCAGCGTCGGCAGCCCCGGAATCAGCTCCCCGACGATAGCCCGGTTGGGATTCGCCAGGAAAATCGCATCCTTAAGAATTGCGCCCAGCAGCAAAATCGGACCCAAAAACAGCCCCAGCGCCACCAGAATCAGCCATCCGCCGATTCCTTCTCGCTGCTCGCTCAGATCGAACATCGGTGATGAGAACGCCTGGCCCGCCGGTGCCATCGCGTCCTCCGTCCCAGCCTCGTTCCCGAGACAATGCACACATACTCCGTCCTCGCGCAATTCCTCGGCGCATTCAGGACAACAAGCCGCCATCGCCATTTCCACCCATGACTTTCCGGAAGGAGACAGAATACTGTGTCGCTGCGAACTTGTCGTGTATTTATTTCGTCAGGTTTGCTTCGGCTATCCCGACCGCCCCCTCAGCGAGCGCCGCCTTCATCATGCCGCAGCTGGCCATCCACTGCACCAGGCTCCCGGTCAGGTCCGGCTCCCGCCTCGGCGCGGGTTCGGCTCCGGGCCGCCGCCCGCTCATCGCCAGCTGCCCGCCACTCTGCTGCTGCGCACTGAGCGTCAGCCATTGCAGCTTCCGCGCCATCGGCAGCGCGAAGCTCTCGCTCACAAATACTTCCCTACCGCTCCTCACGATCAGCACCGGCCCCTCGCTGGTCGTATAGACCCGCTCGTTCGGCCCCGTCTCGTCCGCCTTCTCCCGTTTCACATCCCAGAACTGGTTGCCGACCTGGTTGTCGTAGAGCTTCGCAAATACCTCGGCCGCGCGTCGGGTCTTCCACTGCGACAAATACAGCAGCGCCACCGAGGCCGTCGAGTTCGTGTTTTTCGCGCCCTTCTTCTGCGCCACGTAGTAGATGCCGCCGTCCCACTGCGGCGTCAGCTCCGCTTCCGCTTCTCTTCCGCCGAACATGTCCGCAAGAATCTTCACGTCCAGCTCACCCATCACCCCCACGTCGTAGGGGTTGTACTCCGCGTCGATCACAGGATGGATATCCGGCATTGTCAGCAGCGGCGGCTTCACATGCCGCTCGTAGGCACGCGGGTTCATAATTTCGTAGCTCGTGTTCGGCGGCCGCGCCAGCACATCCGCAAATGCCCCGGCCTTCGTAGCCGAATCCTGCAGCAGCGTCGCCTCAAACTCCAGCCCATAGGTGTACGGAAACAGCATCGACTGCTGCAGCACCATCGGCGCCCGCGCCATCACCGGCGAATCGCTCAGGTCCGACGTCGCCGCCACCATCTTCTTCGCCAGCCCCGGCATCATCTTCAGGCTCCTGCCCGTGGGCGCCAGACTGTAGTCCACAAATGACACCATCGCCTGGCCTTCCACCACCGCCTCCCGCGCCGTGTCTTCCTCGTCGGTCGCCACATGCTGCACGTCCTGGGCGTAGCTGTGTGAGATCCCGTCGCTCGACGGATCTTCCCACTTCTCCAGATCCACATCCTGATCCTGCAGCGCATGGGTCAGCTCGTGCGCCAGCACCGGTTTCTGCGTTGCCGGAGCCACCCAGTTCAGCAGGTTCACCGTCTTCGTCCGGCTGTCGTAATAGGCTGCAATCTGCTCGTCCAGCAGCTTCACCAGAAACGGCCGCAGACGGAAATCCGCATCCAGCAGCCCGAATTTCTTCAGCACGATCTCCGAACGCTCCATCCGCCGCGCGTCCTTGCCGTCGTTCAGCTTCCGTTGCAGATACTGCTCCACCTCGGGTCGCGTCACCAGCCGCGCCTTCACCGGATGATGAACCGGCAGCCCCGTGTCTTTGGACACGAACTTCAAAATCGTACCGACCGAGGCAAACAGCTCCTTCGCCTGCTGCGGCGTAATCACCGTCGGCGCGCTTGTCTTCGGCGGAGCGGACTTCTGGTCGCGAACCGCTCCGGTGCTGGAAGCCGGTGCTCCTGTCTGCCCTCCCGCCGCCGGAGCTGGAGTCTGCGCCGAGGCAAATGTGGCCGCAACGGCCAGGAACATCGCAGGAACGAACCTTCTTAGCTGCATCTTCAGTCCTTCAGGTCCCTTCCGGCGGAACCGGCCGTTCATCTGTCGTGCCTTACCACGAGACTATAATTTTTCTCAGGAGATTGCATGAGCCAGACGCCCCCAACCGCCGATATCGCTGTCTCAGAAACTCCTCTCGCCCATCGGCTTACGGCTGCCGGTCCTTCCGTTCCGCCGCTGCGGATTCATCGCGGCGCACGCACCCCGGAGTGCTTCTCCTCGGCTGCTGAGGAATTGCAGGCCCTGCTCCGCTCTGCCGGCATCTACGACCTCGGCTTCCGCTCCATCCTGCGCGTCGCCGGCAAAGACCGCGTCCGCTGGATGAACGGCATGATCACACAAACCGTCAGGGGGCTCACGCCCGGCCAACTCGGCTATACCCTGGTCCTCAACCCTCAGGGCCGCATGCAGGGCGACGGCGATGTCTTTTGCTATGACGATTTCCTCCTGCTGGAAACGGACCGCTCCCAGGCAGATCGACTGATCACCCACCTGCGCCGCTACATCATCATGGACGACGTCAAACTGGAGCCGTTAGACGATTCACTGACGGCCCTCGGCATCGCCGGTCCAAATGCCGCCCGGATTCTCGAATCTCTCGGCGCCGCAATCCCCGAGGAAGGCGCCTTCCAGTCCGTCCAGCTCGCCGGAATCGAGACGACCCTCGCGCACCGGTACAGCCCCGTTGTCCCCTGTTTCGAAATCCACCTGTCCTGCGAGCGCGTACTTGACCTCTGGAACGCGCTGCTCGCCTCCGGAGCCGCTCCCTGCGGAGTCGAATCCACCGAGCAGTTCCGCATCCTGCAGGGTATTCCCCTCTTCGACGTCGATTTCAGCGACAAGCATCTTCCCCAGGAAGCGGGCCTCCACCGCGCTCTCAATTTCACAAAGGGCTGCTACATCGGCCAGGAAATCGTTGAGCGCATCCGCGCCCGCGCCACCGTGCACCGTTCGCTGCGCCAGTTTCAGCTGGAGGGCGTGATGCCGCCGCTCGGCCCCGGCCAGACCGCCGAGCTTCGTTCCGGCGATGCCGCCGTCGGTGAGATCACCAGCTTTGCCAGAATTGAACTCCCCGGGCTCATGCAGTCCCTCGCCCTGGGCATCGCGCGGGTGGAAGCCCTTGACCGTAGCCTCAATGGCTCGGAGCCCATCCGCTGCGCCGCGGGCATCGCCACTCCGCTCGCCGCACCGCCAAAATCTGCGGACCTCCAATCGGTCCGTCCAGGAGATCGTTAATTCTATGGATGAACAGAAAACCACATTCACGGTAACCGACCGCCGCAAGTTCACCACCGAAGGCGAACTGCGCGACGAGAGCCCCGCGTCTGAATCCTCTGCCGCCCAGGAGACGGAGCGCAAGCCAGCCTCGTCCGAAAAGGTCGTCACCATGCCGGCGCCGCAGGCGCGCGCCACGGAATCCACCCAGGAACAACACACCCCGGAGCCCGAAGCCCAGGTCGCCGACGTAGACGCGTTGTACGACGCGGAGCAGCCGCAGTTCTCCGCTCAGGAAACCGCTGACCAGCACGCCGCCTACGCCGAATCCTCCCGCCAGCTCGACGAGATGCTCCGCCAGGCGAATCCTGGCATGGGCGCCACGGCGGCCGTCACATTCGAACACATCATCCAGTCTTTCTATGTCTCCGCCATGATCGCCATGGGCGCCGGCACCGAACCTGGCCAGAAACCCCGCATCGACATCATCGGCGCTCGCCAGAGCGTTGACATGCTTGCGCTCCTGCAGGACAAAACCAAGGGCAATCTCTCCCAAAAGGAAGAAGCTACCCTTCAGAATGTCCTCTTCGAGCTCCGCATGATGTTCCTCGAAATCACCAACGCCATCGCCCAGTCGGCCCATCGTCCGCCCGACGGGAAAGGAAACTAGCTCCCTCCGGATGAAAGCGGAAATCGTCTTCCTCGGCAGCGGAACCTCCATGGGCGTCCCTACTCTGGGGTGCCGCTGCTCGGTGTGCACCTCCGCCGATCCACGCAACCGCCGCACCCGTCCCTCGGTGGCCATCCGCTGGAGCGAT
>JAJZJJ010000384.1 GCA_021810175.1 Acidobacteriota bacterium
ACAGCCAGCGTCTCGCCCAAGAAAATCGGCGCTCCATCGTCCTGAAAGGTATCCGCCACGGGAAGGCGGCCATACAGCCCCGGCGTCTCTTCCAGGGCATCATCGTGGGGCAGGTATTGCCCGTGAAGAACCGCCTTTTTGAAAGCGTTGAGCCCCGCGAAGTGAGATTTGTGAAGCCAGTAGTACACGGTTTTTTCTTCCGCGTAACCGAGTTTATGCGCGATGCGCCCCGCGGTAATGAGCGGGTCTTCCAGAATTAAGTTGGCAATTCGATCAATAACGCGCATAAGGCTGATTTCGCGCAAAAAATCTGCGTACCTTTACATGAATCGTGTACAAATGAAATATAATATGACAGTATTCGTGCTAATTGGGCAAGCGGTAATGGCTGGAAGGGAAACGGCCAAGCGGTCGCGAATAAATAGAGGCATATGAGGTGGGGTTGCAATGCAATCTTTGCGCGTGTCGGCGGCGTCCCGGCCGAAAGCAGTGGCGGGAGCCATCGCCGCCGTTATAAAAGAGTCAGGACCAGTCGAAATACAGGCGGTGGGGGCCGGGGCGGTTAATCAGGCCGTCAAGGCCATTGCGATTGCCCGCGGATATCTCAGCTTGGAGGGTTTCGATATTGTAATGCAGCCGGAATTTATGGAACTAGCGATTGACGGGGAATCGCGCACCGGTGTTCGCATGTTGGTCCAGACGCGCTGAAGTTTTTCCCGATAATATTCTCTGGCCCACAAGGAGCGGCTCATGCATCTTAAGCGCATTCGCCTGTATGGGTTTAAGTCGTTTGCCCAAGACACCATCGTAGAACTGGAGCCGGGCGTGACCGCTTTGGTAGGACCCAATGGTGGCGGCAAAAGCAACGTGGTGGATGCCGTTCGCTGGGCCCTGGGCGAGCAGCGGCTGCGCGATCTGCGGGCCGAGCGGTGGGAAGATTTGCTGCACCAAGGCGGACCGGGCCGGCCAGCTGCCCGGATGGCCGAGGTGTCGCTGGAATTTGACAACGGCGACGGCGAAATGGCCTATTGGCCCGAATCGCTGACCATATCCCGTCGGTATTACCGGAGCGGCGATTCCGATTATCTCGTCAATGGGCAGAGCGTCCGACTCAAGGATGTGACCGACCTCTTCCTGGACAGCGGTCTGGGACGGTTCAGCTACGCCATTATCAGTCAGGGGCGGGTCGAAGGGGCTCTGTTGCAAAAGCCGTTGGAGCGGCTGGAGCAGTTGGAGGAAGCGGCCGGTGTGTCCCGCTACAAAGTGCGCAAGCGCGAAACGCTGCTCCACCTAAAGGAAACGGAGGACAAGCTGGTTCGTTTAGCCGATGTGGCGGATGAAGTGGGCCGGCAGATGGAGGAGGTGCGCGAGCGGGCCGATGCGGAAGCCCGCTATCGGACCTGGGAGCTGCTGCGCAAGGACTGGCAGGCACGGGTGGCGTTGACGGAGTACCGCCGCGCTATGGACAAGCGCGAGCGCTTGGACCAGCAATTGGTGCGGTTGGGAGAAGAGCGCCGCGAGCTGACCGAAGAGTTGGGCCGAATAGTTCACCAGTCGGAGGATTTGCGCCAGCGCGCACAGTCTGACAGCGCTGCCTTGGATGACGAGGCGGGGCGGCTGCGGGAATTGACGCAGGCGGAAACCGCGCTGGCCATCCAGCGATCTGAATTGGAGAGCCGAATGAAGCATCTGGCCCAGGAGCGGGAGTCGCTCACCGGGCAGCTGGCTGTGCTGGCGCGGCAGCGCGCTGAACTGGCCGAGGAGATGCCGCAGCCCAACGACCCAACCGACTTAGACGCGCAAGGCGTGCTGGACGCGTTGGGTGAACTTAGAGCCAGGTACGCCGCGGCCCAGACCCAGCTTGACGACTCGCGCCACCGGCGCCAAGGCGCCCAGGACCGCCTGTCGGCCATCGTGCAGGAGCGCCATCAAGCCGAACAACGCTTGGCGCGGCTGGAAGGGCTGCTGGGAGTTGAGGCTGGAGGCGGGGATTTAAGCGGTGTGATGCGCGAGCGCCAGGCGCAGGCGCAGCATCTCGAGCATCAGGTGGGGCAGCTTGCGCAGGAAGTAGCCCGGTTTACCGAAGAGCGCACGCGGCTTAAGAGTTTCGTTGCAGCCCTGGACCAGGAACTCTACGGCCTTAAGCACCAGCTGGCCGGACGCCAGGCTCGGCTCCGGGCGCTCCACCAGCTTGATGCGGAGGGAGCGGGATTGTCTCCGGGTGTGCGGGCGGTGCTGCGCGGGCAGCAGGAGGGGCGCCTTAACGGCGTGCGGGGCACGCTGGCCAGTTTGATTCAAAGCCCGCCAGATTTAATGCTGGCTGTTGAGACGGCCTTGGGCGGTGCGCATCAAGATTTGGTGACCGAGACGGAACGCGACGCCCAGGCGGCCGTGAACTTCTTGAAGAGAGGGTCCTTGGGGCGGGCAACCTTTTTGCCGCTTGACACGGTGCGGGCCGCACGGGTTGCACCGGACGACTACCGGCAGTTCGGGCATGAAGCTGGGGTGCTGGGATGGGCCAGCGATTTGGTGCAGGCGGAAGCTGCGATCCGCCCGGCAGTGCAGCATGTCCTAGGACGCGTCTTAATTGTGCAAAGTTTGGATGACGCTGCCCGTCTGGGTCGTGTGCATCAATTTCGGTACAAAATGGTGACGCTGGACGGTCAAGTCGTTCACGCCGGTGGTGCTATTACTGGCGGAAGCCGCCACCAGGGGCAGACCCAGCAGCAGCGGCGCATTGAATTGGAGGAGTTGACCCGCCGCATTCGCGAAGACAGCGAGGTGGTGGCTTCCAAAGAGGATTTGCTGCAATCCAGCCGGCAGGAAGCCGACGATGTAGACCAACAGTTGGATGCCGCCCGCGAACTTCTGGCCGAGCATCGCCACCGCTGGCAGCAGATGAGCCAGGCGCTGGCCCTCCATACGGAACTTCATGACGCCGATGGGTTGAGCCAGGCGCTGGTCGAACTGGACCAAGCGGCCTCGGAGCAGCAAGACGCCCTGGGAGAGGCGGACGCTGCTGTGAAAGCGGTCCAAGCGTCGTTGAACCAGCTGGCGCAGGAACTCGCCGGTCTGGAACAGCAAGCTTCTCAATATGAACAGCAGCAGCGTGAGCGGGATCTCATTGCCGGGCGCATTGTTCAGGAAACCGAGCGGCTGGCCGGCCGGGAAGCGCAGCAGGTGGACCGTCTGGCGGCGATAGCGGTTGAAGAGCTGGAGGGGCGGGACCTCTTGGTGCGGATAGGCGCGGATTTGGAACGCGCCCAAGAGGCGGTCCGCACCTACGAGGGTGCCCGCGCGGCACGGATCTTGGCGCTGAACCAACGACGCCAGACGCTCGCCGACTTGGAGAGCCGCCAACGGGTTTTGGAGCTGGAAGATCGCAAAATGGAGCAAAGGGCCAACACCTGGACCCAGGAGCGGCTGGAATTGTTAGTCCGTTTTGAAAGCTACCAGCCGCCGGAGAATGTTCAAGCGCTGTCTAAGTCCGAGGAAGAGAACGCCCGGCGCGAGATTGTTCGCATCACCGAGAGTTTGAACACACTAGGCCCAGTGGTTCCCGGCAGTTTGGCGGTGTTTGAGCAATTAAAGGAGCGCCAGCAATTTTTGGAGCGGGAGAGCCAGGACGTGCAGGAGGCCCGCGCCGAACTGCTAGCGACCCTGCGCGAAATTGACGAGGAAATGAACCGCCGCGTGCAAGAGACTGCCGCGCGGGTCGAGCGTGCTTTCTCGGAAGCCTGCCGTCAGCTCTACGGCGGCGGTGAGGGCGGATTCAGCTGGGTGGATGGCGAGAATGGCGGCGTGGACCTTTGGGTGCGCCCGGTGGGCAAACGGCCCAGCCATCTAGCGCTCCTGTCCGGCGGTGAGAAAGCGCTTGGGGGAATTGCCTGGCTGTTCAGCCTCTTGGCGGTTCGGCCGTCACCATTCGTGGTGCTGGACGAGGTTGAGGCGTCACTCGATGAGGCCAATGCGGTGCGCTTTGCTCAGTACCTGCACGTGGCCCGCGGCACCACCCAGTATGTGATTGTGACCCACCAGCGCCAGACTATGGAAGCGGCTGATGCCTTGTGGGGCGTGGCCGGCGACGGGCATGGACAAAGCCGTCTGGTGTCCGTGCGGTTGGCTGACGTGGACGAACAGGTATCTTCTTAGCGGTCAATTCCGCATACTGATGATATCGGCGGGAGGGTGAGCCATGGCAGGGTTTTTCGAACGTCTCCGGCAAG
>JAJZJJ010000385.1 GCA_021810175.1 Acidobacteriota bacterium
CGGGGCGCTGACAACGACACGGCGATTGCGGCGGGTGGCCAGCGGTAACGTTGCGCTGGTGGGTGATGCTTCCGGTTCGGCGGACGCAATTACCGGGGAGGGCCTCGCGATGAGCTTTCGGCAGGCACTGCTGCTGGCGGATTCGCTGACGGCGGGGAGCCTGGATTTGTACGCGGGGGGCCATGGGGCGATTCTGGATCTGCCGCAGCGGATGGCGTCGCTGATGCTGCTGCTGGACCGCTATGCGGGGCTGCGGGCGCGGGTGCTGCGGGTACTGGAGGCGCGTCCCAGGCTGTTTGCGGGGATGCTGGCGGTGCATGTGGGTGAGCAGCCGATGCCGCGGTTCGTGCTGCGCCACGGGGCGGAACTGGGCGCGCTGCTGCTGGCTCCGCGGCTGGCGTGAGGGGCGGGCTGGCGGTTGCGCCGGTGCGGCGGCTAAGGGATACTGGCCCCATGACGATGCAGGATTCCGTGGAGGTATCCGCGCTGGAGGGCAGGTTGGTCCGGCTGGAACCGCTGCACCGCGGACACATTCCTGGATTGGTGATGGCCGCGGCCGCGGACCCCTCCATTTATAGCCGTACCGTTGTGCCCCAGGGTGAGGCCGGCATGGAGGCATACGTGAACACGGCACTTGCCGCGAAGGCAGCGGGAAGTGTGATTCCATTTGCAACGGTGCGCCTTTCGGATGGAGCGGTGATCGGCTCGACGCGGTTCTTCGATGTGGAGAGCTGGCCGTGGCCAGAAGGGCATGAGCGCTACGGGCGCGGTCTGCCGGATGCATGCGAGATCGGATATACGTGGCTGACGGCTCCGGCGCTGCGGACGGGCGCAAACAGCGAGGCCAAGCTGCTGATGCTGACGCAGGCTTTTGAGCGCTGGGGAATGCTGCGCGTTTGCCTGCACACCGATGAACGGAACCAGCGCAGCCGCGCGGCAATGGAGCGGATGGGGGCGAAGTTCGAGGGGATTCTGCGCTCGCACCGAATGGCTTCGGATTCCATCGCGCGCAATTCGGCGCGTTACTCGATTGTTGCCGGCGAATGGCCGGAGGTGAAAGCGGCGATGCTGCGGCGAGCGGAGAGTTACTCGGGGCAGTAAGGGACGGGTAATTCGGAACAGGGAGATATGGGGAAACAGTTCAACTGCATCGAGCCGGAGCATCGCGCGTTGATCGAACGGCAGCACATCTTCTTTACAGCGTCGGCAGCGGCGCGGGGACACGTGAACGTTTCGCCGAAGGATGGCTCGGCGCTGCGTGTGCTGGACGCGAACAGAGTGGTTTACCTGGACGTGACCGGGAGCGGCAACGAGACTGCGGCGCATCTACTGGCGGACGGACGGCTGACGATGATGTTTTGCGCGTTCGAAGGAGCGCCGCGCATTCTGCGCCTGTACGGACGGGGCACGGTTCTGCAGCGCGGGGGCGCGGAGTATACGAAACTGCTGGCGTCGGCGTTTGGGAACGAAGAGCGGGCGGGCGCGCGGCAGATGATCGTGCTGGATGTGGATCTGGTGCAGACGTCCTGCGGCTTTGGCGTGCCGTTGTTCGAGTATGTGGGCGAGCGTAACGATCTCGATCGCTGGGCGGCAGGGAAAGGTTCGGAAGGACTGGCGGATTACTGGCGGCGGAAGAATGCGGTGAGCATCGACGGGCTGCCGACTGGGATTATGGGAGACGAGGCTGCCGTATAGCTCCGGCGGTGTCGCGGCCTGATTATTGCTTGCGGTGCAGTTCGAGATATTCGATGTAGCCGAGCAGTGCGCCCCAGTGGTAGAAGCGGTCGCTGTTTTTCACGTCGTCGCCGGAGCCGGAAATGGCGTTGTAGTTTTCGTGGACGTGGCGCTTCGTGGTCCACTCCCTCATGAACAGGGCATAGGATTTCTGGGCAAATTCGTGCCGCACCTTTGGAATTTCATAGTTACAGAGGCCGAGGTAGACGAGGTAGTTCATCGGTCCCCAGATGCGGCCGCGCCAGTAGTTCTGGTCGTGGAAGGCCGGGTCATCGCGGGCGATGGAGGGAATGACCCACTGGCCCCAGAACTCCTTTGGGTTGAGCAGGTGCCGCTGGACCATGATCTGGACCTGTTCCGGGGTGGCTGCGCGGGCCAGCATGGGGTAGAAGTTGGTGGGCGAGAGCCGGGTTACGAACTGGCCTGTGTGCAGGTCTTTGTTGAGGAAGATGCCCATGCCGGGATCCCAGAGGGTTGCCAGTTTGGCGCGGTAGCCGGCGCTGCGGGAGAGCAGCCGGAGTGCTTCGGCGTTGTGGCCGACGGTTTCGGCGATCTGGGCGAGGGCGTCGCAGTCGGCGATGTAGAGGCTCATCAGGCCGACGTCGGCGTATTCGAGCAGGTGGGTTTTGGGGTTGTAGAGCGCCGAATCGTACATGGGGCTGTTGTCGAGGCCGGATTCGTAGATGGCACCCTGGCGGGTGCCGCGGGATGCGTCGTCGAGATCGCCGGGCGAGTTCTGGCGGTCGCTGCCCCAGGTGAGATAGCCGTCGATGCGGCGATGCTGATTCCACCAGCGGTTCCAGCTGAGCAGGGCGGGATAGGCGGCCTGCAGGAACCACTTGTCGTGGTACTGGTTGTAGAGCCGGAGGACGGTGATGGAGCCGACGGGCGGCTCGCTGCGGTCGAAGCTTTTCCAGCCGCCGGCGCGGGCATAGTTGGGGACGAAACCCTGGGGCGTTTCTTCGCGGAGGGTTTCGATGGCGTCGGCGTAGGCGAGGTCCTTGTCGCCGATGGAGGCCATGGTGGAGGCGAAGAAGGTGTCCCAGTCGAAGAGGACGTAGCCACCCCAGGAGACGCTCCAGAGGCGGCTGACGGGAGAGATGACGCGGCGGTGGGTGGGCTCGTAAATGGTGTCCCAGCCGAGGGTGGTCTGGATGGCGTCGGCGATGGGGGCGCTCTGGCCGTAGGCGGCGACGGCGTGGAGGTAGCGCTCGCGCTGGATGCGGATGACGTATTCGATGTCGCGGAGGGAGCGGCGGCGTCCGGTGCTGAGGCCGATGGGATGGGTGAGATCGGCGGCGAAGTAAGGTCCGCCGATGGGCAGGTCGATGATCTGATCTTCGGGCACGGCTTCGGGACTCGTGCCGGGACGGGGAGCCATTTTTGCCTGGCAGCTACAGTAGACGGGGAAGCTGCCGGAGGGGCTGCGGACCTGGATGTAGCCGGCCTGGCGCTCGACCGTGCCGGAGCGGTTCCAGAGGAAGTTGACGGTGAAGATGACGGTGGGGGGCAGGACGGTCGTGGGCTGCTGGCCCGGGGCCGGAGGCAGCGGCGTCACCAGCATGACCAGTTCATCGGGGTGAATGATGTCGTGGGCGGACTGGATGCGCCAGCGGTGGCCTTTCCAAGAGATGCGGAGGTCGGTGTAGCTGCCGTTCCAGGAATGGAGGCCGGGCTTGACCTGCTCGGCGCCGGGAGTGAGGCGTCCGATGAGGATGTTCTGGAGGAAGGCGTCGGAATTCAGGGTGGTGTTGTGTTTGAGGCCGACGTGGATGGCGAGACCTTCGGGGAGCAGGACCTGGGTGGCGACGGAGTGGACGTCCCAGGTGTTCCAGCCCTGCGCCAGGTGGCGCTGGATCTGGCGATACTGAGGCGGCTCGGCGGGGAGAGCGGGCTGTCCGGGGGCGAAGCGCGAGGGCAGCTGGGCGGGGGATGGGCCATGGCTCTGACTGAGGAGCGGGAGCGCGGGCAGGATCAGCAGGAGAGCGAGCGTCCGTTTGGAGAGGGCCGAGCGGCGGAATTTCATCGTGGGCAGTGTAACCGCCTGGGAGGGCGGTCCGCACCTGGATTCAGCGCCCTGGTGGGCCAGGGAGTCAATATTGCCGCCCCTGGGGGAAGATCACACTCCTGAATAGGGGCATCTCGCGAGCGGCGGGGATGAGAGTGGCTCGACAGCTGGCGAGCCACTCCCAAAATGTTCCCTGCGGACGCCGCGAGTTTTTCGCTGCCGAATCAGGCGAGGTCGAAACGATCGAGGCGCATCACTTTGGTCCAGGCAGCCACAAAATCGCGGACGAAAGCGTTCTCGCCATCAGCGCTTGCATATACCTCGCAAATGGCGCGAAGTTGCGCGTTGGACCCAAAGACCAGGTCAACGACTGTTCCCGTCCACCTGAGCTGGCCCGTCTGCCGATCGCATCCTTCGAGTACCCCGGGAGAAGCCGTTGCGGGTTTCCACTTCGTTCCCATATCCAGA
>JAJZJJ010000386.1 GCA_021810175.1 Acidobacteriota bacterium
GTCGCCGGTGGTGCGGTCGAACATGGGCTCGGGTTTGCCGTTGGGTCCGCGTGGTGAGAAGACCCAGTCAAAGGAGGCCATCTGGCCGCCGTAGGGGCCGAGGACCTGTTCGAGTTTGGCGAACTGCTCGAAGGTGGCGATGACCTTGCCGTGCATGCGGACGAGCGGATAGGGCTGGCCGTTGGGCTGGGTGTAGACGTTGGCGTGAGGGGCGTAGAGGTCGGGTCCGGTGAAGTTGTGGAAGTCGCTGGGGTCGGGCGAGGTGGACCATGTTCCGCCGAAGACTTTTGGATAGTTGATCTGAAGCTGGAGGGTGGCCCATCCACCGGAGGAGTGGCCCTGGAGGTAACGGTCCTGCGCGTGGGGAATGAGCCGGTAGCGGGACTGGAGCCAGGGGATGTATTCGGTGGTGAGCGCGGAGCCCCAGGGGCCGTTGTTCACGGAGTTGGCGAACTCGTGGGTGCCGGTGGGGAGATGCTCGTCGAGCATGACCCAGACCATGGGCGGCATTTTGGCATCGGCCATGCGCTGGTAGATCATCATGCCGATGTATTTGCAGCCGAGGAGGGTGCCGCCGAAGCCATGAGTCCAGTAGACGGTGGGGTAACGGCGTTTGGGGTGCTTGTGGTAGCCGGGAGGCAGGACGACCCAGGCGCGGATGTAGATGGGGCGTCCCCAGAATTGGGTGAGCAGGGCGCTCTGGTCCTCGGCGAGGCGCATGTGGGTGAGGGCGGTTTGCTGTGCGGGGGTGAGCTTGCGCGGGGTGCGGGGCGGGACGGTGGTGTCGAGGGCAAGTTCGGGTTCGGGGCCCTGGCCAGGTGTCCATTGGGTGAGAGTGAGGACGGGGCTGATGAGGTCGCCGGGGGTGAGGGCGCTGTAGTTATAGGTGTGGTGGACGTCGAGGACGGCCTGGACCTGGTAATCGCCGGGGGCGAGCGAGGAAAAGGGCCTGGGGTAGGCGATCTGGTCGGTGTCGATGTCGATGGCGGCGCCGGGTGCGAGGTCGTGGACTTCGCGGGCGGCGACCCAGGTGGCGTTGGGGTCGAACTCGTTGATGGAGATGTGTTTGGCGCCGGTTCCCCTGCGGATGAAGACAAGCAGACGGCCGGAGATGGGGGCGTGGACGGCGGGTCCAGCGGTGACGCGGAAGAAGAGATGGCGGGGCTGCTGGGCGACGGCAGCGGTGGAAGTAAAGGCCGCGAGAAGCGCGGCGGTCAATAGGTTGCGGAATCGCATGGCCGGAAGTGTATCAGAAACAAAGAAACTGCCATCTGAGTATCAAGAGGGGATTTCCTTCTGCTGCATGGTTTGTTGCTTTGTGATGGGGGGCCTTCTCCAGGGAAAAGCCACTCAGGGTGTTTCGGCTTCGGGATACACGTGAAGGAAATTCGTTCTTATGTGGAGGGGTGCTGTTGCGGAAAGAGATAGGGATGAAAGGCTGCCGGGCGATGAAGGCCGGGGTGGGGATGGTCGTGCTGGCCGGGATGGCGGCGCTGCCGGCGTTGGCGGTGGGGCGGATGCCGGATACGGTTCCACAATGCTCGCGGGAGATACAGTTCAAGGCCAACTACCTGGCGGAAGCGACGCCGGGGCAAGGGCCGGGATTTCTGTTTGAGATTGATAACAAGACAGCCCGGCCGATAACGCTGGTGGCTCCGGTACCGTCGAGCGCGCACTGGTATGCGGAAGTGGGGAACCTGTGGCTGTGGCGGGCGTCGGCGGGGCGCGGCGGCGCGCTGGTGAATGCAGAGAATGTGTACGGGCCGGTGTTTGTTTTTCAACCGGAGCACCCGTCGGAGAAAGATCCGAAGACGGTTACGATTCCGGCGCGTGGACGGCTGCAGTGGACGGAATGGATGCGGGATGATGCGGCGATTGCGTACGACCCGAGCTGCGCGCAGTGCAATTATCCGGGAGAACGCAACTTTCGGGCGGTGTTTGCGTATGCGTGGCTGCCGGCGCCGGGGCAGCAGATAGATCATTTGTTGACGTGCGGGTTGAGGTCGAATCCGGTGGACATGCCGCCGCTAGAGTTGCCGGCGAGGAAAGCGGCGGCGCGACGTTAGTGCGGGAAAGCGGAGAGCGGGTGCGCCCTTGAGAGCAGAATCCGCGTCTCTCTGCCAAGACCGCCGGCAACGAGTGTGCGTGTGGTGATCAGGCTGAACACGCAATGCGGGCCTTGATGAAAGGTCCTAGTGGTCAGGAGGAAATTTGCTATGAAGAAAACTCTTTTCGCGCTTGCCCTTGCAGGCAGCTTTGTACTTGGAATGAACGGTCTGCCGCTATATGCACAGATGGGTCCGCCAATGCAGCAAGGAATGGGCGGCATGCAGCGCAGAGGAATGGATCCCGAATACCAGTTGAAGCATCTGACGCTGGTGCTGGATTTGACGCCTGAGCAGCAGGCGCAGATCAAGCCGATCCTGGAGGAGCGAGTCCAGAAGATGCAGGAGGTATGGCGGGATAACTCGCTGACGAGGGCTCAACGGCGGGACAAGATGATGGCGCTGCGTGAGGAAAGCAAAACAAAGATTGAAGCGGTGCTGAACGACAAGCAGAAAGAGAAGTACGACAAGCTTTACAAAATGCAGACGGAGCGGATGCAGCAGCGGTGGCAGAACCGCGGCATGCCGCAACCACAATAGTTGAGCGGCAGGTGCTTGTGGACGGGCGCTGAGGGAGATGGTTCAGCGCCCGTTTTACTTTTGAGGCTGCTTTGAGGCGGGTGGAATGACGTGCGCGCCGGGGAGTTGCGTGGCGCCGGCGTGGAAGACCTGATAGTCGCTGTCAGTGACGGTGACGTCAGCACGGTAGCCGAAAAAGCCGAGGGCATGGGCGACGAGGTGAATCCGCGCGCCTGCGGGGAGCCACAGCTGGCCGCGCATGGGGCGCTGGGTGAAGTTGAAGGTGCTGCCTTTGGCTACGGAGACGAGTCCCCAGCCCATGTGAAAGTCGGCGTCGAAACGGGCGTCGAGACGGCGGACTTCGCGGTCCTTCTCGTCGATCCAGATAGTGCCGGTGAGTTTGCGGAGGGTTCTGAGGGTCTTGCCGTGGGCGGGCGCGTGGCGCTTGCCGGTGAAGTCGAAGACGAGGGTGGGGCGACCGTCGAGGATGGTGCGGCGCGGATGCGAGAGGCGCATGATGGCGAGGAGTTGGGAGACGGAGACGGTTGGGTGACCGGAGGACTGGCCGGGTGGCGTGTCTTCGGCCTTGGCAATCTCGCGCTGGACGAGTTTTTGCTGCTTGCGCTTTGCGCCGGGGCCGAGCGGGCGGCCGTTCTTCCCGATGAGTTCGTCGATTTCATGGGTGTGGACGAAGAAGACCCTGAACTCGCTAGTCGTGGTGGACTGGATGTGGCCGTGGCTGTCGAGCTTTTGGACGACCTGTTGCTCGCGGTAGGTGTAGTTTTCGCGGAGGGAATCCATCTGGCGCTGATGGGCGACGACCTGGCGGAGGAGGGTTGGGGCGTCGGGGATGGGTGGCTGCGATTTTGCCGGGGCGGGCGCGGACTGCGCGAGGAGCGTAACCGGACAAAGGAGCAGCCATGCAAAAAGACGAAGCGGCATAGGAGGGCCTGTGGCAATTTTCGCGCGTAGAGCCTTTTATGAGAAGGTGCATCACAACATAAAAGGGGAGGGTGACGAATATTCACGAGGCGATGCATGAGAAAGAGAGGAGAGTGAAATGCTGCTGCGGCTGCTGCTGAAGTGGGTGCTGGATGGCTTTGCGCTGTTGGTGGTGACGTGGATTGTGCCGGGATTCGAGGTGGCGAATTTTGGATCAGCGCTTATTGCGGTGCTGGTGATCGGTTTTTTGAATGTGACGCTGGGGCTGCTGCTGAAAATACTCTTCTTGCCGCTGGGGATTCTGACGCTGGGGCTGGTGTTCCTGATCATCAACGCGCTGATGATCAAGATGGCGGGCGCAGTGGCGCCAGGGTTCCGGGTGACGAGTTTCTGGTCAGCGCTGGTGGGGGCGTTTGTGCTGGCGGTGATTCACGTGGGGTTCGATGTTCTGGCGCACTCATACCCCAAATAGCTTGGCTATGGCAGCATGGGCTGAAGGATGGCTGCTATCTTCTCGCTGATTTTGAGGGCGGAGATTCGATTAGGGTGGAGAGCCCATTCTCTTGCGGCTCCGTAGATGGCCCAGGCGATGGCGGACGAGAGCAACTCGACGGAGACAGCGGGCCCGAGAGGGTGCAGCGA
>JAJZJJ010000387.1 GCA_021810175.1 Acidobacteriota bacterium
GGACCGTCCGCTCCGGCGCGCGCTACGAGCGCACCCTGCGCCTGCTGGAGTACGCCAAAGAGATCGAGCCGAAGACCGTGACCAAGTCCGGCGTAATGGTCGGCCTTGGCGAGGAGATGGATGAGCTGCTACAGGTCTATCGCGACCTGGCTGCAGTGGGGGTCGACGTCCTGACCATTGGACAATATCTGCGGCCGTCGAAGGACCACCTCCCGATTGCGCGCTACTACACGCCTGAGGAGTTCGCCTTCATGAAGCAGGAAGCACAGCGCATGGGCTTCCGCCACGTGGAGTCGGGTCCGCTGGTGCGGTCGTCCTATCACGCGCACGAGCAGGCAGACTCAGCGGTGACGCCGCCGCAGTAGCAGTAGCGTGCCATAGCGATAGCGCCGGCAGTTACTGTTCCTCACCTGCTGGACTGTGAGCCGTTGCGCTGGCCGGAGAGCGGATTCAGCGGGTTTCCTGGTACCTGTTCGGCATTTTCTTCAGAATTTTCGTCTGTTCCCGCGTCAGCTTCGCATAGAACAGGTCGTAAGAAGCACGACTCCCGCTCCAGAGAAGCCTGTCTCACCCTCATATCTGTTCAGTTACCGCCGCTGCTTCGTCAGATGGTGGACGCCGAGGCGGGGGTACGGAGAAAGCAGGTTCTGAAGCGGGTCCGGATGTTGAGGAGAGAAGTTGCTCAACGAGTGCGCCCGTCAGACCCACCCCGCGTCGATCACCAGACTCTGATTGGTGATGGCGGCGCTGTCGTCGGCGGCAAGAAAAAGCACCAGCCGTGCCACCTCTTCAGGCAGGATCATTCGCTGCAGTGCCTGGTTTCTCAGGACCTCAGCTTCGTACTCAGGCGTCATCCACAGCCGCTGCTGCCGCTCCGTGAGGATCGAGCCGGGCAGTACCGCGTTGACGCGGATGTTGTCGCGGCCCACCTCGTGCGCGAGCGTCCGGGTAAGCCCGACAACACCCGCCTTGGCGGCGATGTAAACCGGCTGGTTGAGGGATGGGATGATCCATCCGATCGAGCTCATATTAATGATGGACCCGCGCCCCGCGCGCTGCATGGCCGGAATAACCGCCTGCGCCATAAAGAACTGATGGCGGAGATTCACCGCCATGGCCCGGTCCCAGAATTCCGGAGTCACGTCCGCCACCCGGTGGCGGGCATCGTTGCCGGCGTTGTTAACGAGCACATCGATGCTCCCGAAGCCATCGAGGATCGCCTGCACCGATCCGCGCAAAGCCTCGATGTCAGTCAGGTCGCAGCGGTAATACACGGGCGCATGGGACGCGGACCCAACGCGGGCCACGACCGCGGCAGCGGCCTCGTCCTGCATATCCAGGAAGCAGACTTTGGCTCCCTGGTGGGCGAACGCTTCCACAATCGCGGCTCCGATACCGTTGGCTCCGCCCGTGACGATGACGACGCGGTCGCGGAGACTGGGATAGATGGCGTCCAGCTTTAGCTTGTCCACGGGGCAGCTCTCCTGGCTGATTCTTCTCACCTGACCTCTGAGGATAACCCTGCCGCTCTTCTCCAGGACACCTCCTCGCCATCTCGCGTCCACCGCCATACCGCGGCGCCCCCAAAGCGCCGGCAGCCGAACTGCGGAGAGTGCCATACGGTTCGGCATGAGCCCGCCGAGTCGCGTAGAATACCTCTTTTGAACGCCGATCCAGAAGGGTGGAATTTATGGCTGTTTCGGTAATGGCGGGCATTCCCGCACTGAAGGATAGCTCAGCACAACTGCGCGCCAGGATGGACAAGGCGGTGCAGGATTTCCAGACCAACCTTGGCTCCATTCGCACAGGAAGGGCCAGCGTCCACATGCTGGACCAGGTGAAGGTGGAGTATTACGGTACGCCCACCCTCCTCAACCAGGTGGCGCAGTTGACGGCTCCCGATCCCAACATGATCGTGATCCAGCCATGGGAGACTAGCCTCATCGGCGAGATCGAAAAGGCTCTGCGAACCTCCGACCTCGGCTTCAATCCCAACAACGATGGCAAACTGGTGCGCGTGCCTGTGCCGCCCATGACGGAAGAGCGGCGGCGTGAAGTCGTGAAGCATCTGCACCGCGTCCTTGAAGATCACCGCACGGCTGTGCGCAATGTTCGCCGCGATGGCAACGAACTCATCAAAAAGGCATCGAAAGACAAAAAGATCTCCGAGGACGAGGAAAAGCGGTCGCTGGACGAGATTCAGAAGATGACCGACGAAGAGATCAGAAAAATGGAAGAGATGGCGAAAAAGAAGGAAGTCGAAATCATGCAGGTTTGAACCTGCGGAAGCGCAAAAATTAAAGGCCGTCCTTCCCGGGCGGCCTTTGCCGTTGCTGCCCTCTCCTCAGATTCAGATCACGCGCCGCGCTGCCGGCTTTTCTTGGTACCGCCGTGCATCCCGTGCGAACCGTGCGCAGCAATGCCGAGTTGCAGATAAGTACCGGCGACCAGCCGGATGTTCCCGGCTTTCCGAAGAAACGTGGCTGAGTCGTGGCCCTGTACCGAGCTCCGCATGGAAATGTCAGTAAGCAGGCCGGCCTTCTGGTTCACCATCTCCTTTGAACTCACATGCCGCGGAGCCGGGCCCAGCAGATTGCTGCTCCCGGGTCCCCATCCATACGATGAGCCGTGCGAGGCGCTCAGAACGGTAACCTTCACCGGAATCTCGTGTCCGTTGTGCAACTTCGCCCGCGTGAAGACAATGCTGATTCTGGAAGGGCCATGATGACGGGAACTGCTGGCACGAACTACTTTGCCCATGAGCACCGTGCCGCGGCCAAGGTGAATGCCGGAGCTTGTCGTGACAGCCCCATTCAGTTTGGCCAGCACCTTCTCGCCGGGATGCGCTGAGGAAGCACTGATCGAGCGCTCCAGATGAGCATTCACACCAACCAGCTGCCACGAATGAGGCATCCCCGCGCTGCCCTTGGATGAGGCTGCTCCCGACGCCGCGCGTGCTGGTACGGATGGAGCACCATAGGCAGCAACCGCCCCCGCCATAACAAACGACGCAGTCGCCATCCCCAGCGACCAGCTTCTCAGTGAATGTACCAATCGCATCATCGAACTCCCTTCGGAAAAATCTGCTGCATCTCTCCGGCTCGGCGCCGGCAGGCATTTTCGTGGAAGTGATCGTGGATTAGGCCCTGTCACCCAATTGGACGTGCGAAGACCTGTGAACGACAGCACCCGCGTCCGGACGAAATTCCTTTTCGCATGAAGAGAACCCGGCTAACTGAAATAATTTCACCGCCCCAGCAAACAAAAAGGCCGCCCCGCGGGACGGTCCTTTTGCTGCGTTCCTTTCATGCTCTCAATTCGATTACCCGCCCTGCTGATCGCTTTTCATCGCACCGTTGTGCATCCCCTGGGAGCCGTGGGCCGCAATGGCCAGCTGCAGGTAAGTGCCGGCGAGCAGCTTGATGTTACCGTTCTTCCGGACAAACGTGGCCGAGTTGTGGTTCCCTACCGCGCTGCGCATTGCCGTATCCGTGAGCAGCCCCGGCTTCTGCTGGACGTTCTCTTTAGGACTAACATGATGTGGCGCCGGACCCAGAGGGTTGTTGCTGTCTTCCCACCCGTAGGCGCTGCCGCGGGCCGCGCTGAGAACCGTGGCCTTAACGGGGATCACCCGGCCGTTGTGCAGCTTCGCGCTCGTAAACACGATGCTCAGACTGGAGGGTCCCCGGTGGCTGGAATCGCTGACGTGCGCCACTCTGCCCATGAGCAGTGTGCCGCGATCCAGTCGAATGCCGGAGCTCGTGGTAACAGCTTCATTGAGCTTGGCCACGACTTTCTGGCCGGAACGCGCCGAGGATGTATTGATCGAGCGCTGGAGATGAGCGTTGACTCCCACCAGATGCCAGGCCTGAGACCTGGAGCTGCTGCTTTCGGATGAATACGTTCCCTGCGAGGCCGAGTGCGCCGATACGGACGGAGCGGCATAGGCCGCGTTGGCGCCTGTAGCGACAAACGCCGCCCCTGCCACGCCCAGGGCTAAATTTCTCAAGGATTGTGCCAATCGCATAATCGAACTCCCTTCAGACAAATTTTCTGCATCTCTCCCGCTAGCGGCCGGGAGGTTTAGTTTTTGGAAGTGATCGTGCACTTGGCCTCCTGTTGATTGGACGCGCGGAAGCCCGCAAACGCCGCGCCGGGATTACTTTCTCGAATGTCTGAAGAAGGGCGCAACAAA
>JAJZJJ010000388.1 GCA_021810175.1 Acidobacteriota bacterium
CGACCGGTGTTCGTCACGATGTCGAGGGGGTCGCGAAGCTGCTGCGTTCTTCCGGCAGTGAAGCCCTGCTCGTCGTCGACGGCATCACGGGCCTTGGCACCACCCACTTCGATATAGATGGCTGGGATGTCGACATCCTCATCGGCGGATCGCAAAAGGCCGTCATGATTCCTCCGGGTCTCGCCTACCTCTCCGTCAGCGAACGTGCCTGGGCGGCCATGGAGCACTCGAAGAATCCCCGCTACTACTTTGACCTGCGCCGCGAACGCAAAAGTGCCAAGGCGGGCGAATCGGCTTACACGCCGTCCGTCGCTCTCATTGCCGGCCTCGGTGCCGCGCTTGACTTCGTCGCCTCGCAGGCGGGTGGTGATCTCGCCGCCGGTCGCGACGCACTGGTGGACAATGCCGAAACCATCGCAGCGATGACACGCGCTGCCGCGCAGGCTCTGGGCCTCAAGCTCTTTGCCCCGGACTCGCCGGCCGCAGCCGTCACCGCCATCGTTGCTCCCGAAGGACTCGATTCCAGCGCAGTCGTCAAGGAGCTCAAAGGGCGTTTCGCCTCCGTCATTGCCAACGGCCAGGGTGACATGAAGGGCAAGCTCTTCCGCGTTGCTCACCTCGGCTACTTCGACTTCATGGATACCATCGCCCTCATCGGCGCTCTCGAACAGATTGCGCCCACGGTCCTCAAGACCCCCAACTTCCAGTTCGGTCAGGCACTCGCCGCGGCACAGCAGGTTTATGCGGATCACGTCGCGGCAGCAAAAAAGGCCGCAACTCCTGAACCGGTGCACGCTTAACAGGGCGCACCACGGGGCCTCACAGGTTGTTTGTTTTCTTGCCCCGAAATTAGACCGTTCGGTTCCGCTGCCAACATCAGCGCGTTGCGGGACCGAACGGGCCTCATCTCTCCCACGCTGGTACGTATACATTGCTCCGCCCTTTCCAACAGCCCGCTAGCCCTCGTTGCCTAGGAGATTCTTAGAGAAATGAAGATCGTTCTTGCCGAGAAAGTATCCCCCGCCACCGTTGCCGTTTTTGCCGCCGAACATGGATGGAAGATCGTTCCTCACGACCAGATCAAGGATCTGCCCGCCGAACTCGCCGATGCGGACGGCCTGGTCGTCCGCTCCGCCGTTCAGGTGGACGATTCGCTCATGGCCGCCGCGCCCAGGCTGCGCGTGATCGGCCGCGCCGGCGTCGGAGTCGACAATATCGACGCGGAAGCCGCCACCCGCCGTGGCATCGTCGTGATGAACACGCCCGGTGCCAACGCCGTCGCCGTGGCGGAACTCACCCTTTGCCTCATGGTCGCCCTCGCCCGCAAGCTGCCCCAGGCAAACAACTCCATGCATGCAGGCAAATGGGAAAAGAAGTCGCTCCAGGGCGTCGAGCTGCGCGGAAAGAAGCTGGGCGTGCTCGGCCTCGGCCGCATCGGCCTTGAGGTCGCCCGCCGCGCTCGCAGCTTCGGCATGGAGCTGATCGGCCACGATCCCTTTGTCTCGGCCTCGGTCGCCCGTGAGAATGCCATCCGCCTCGTCTCCACGGAAGAACTCTTCCGCGAGGCCGACTACCTGACCCTCCACGTGGGCCTCACGCCCCAGACGCAGGGCATCATCAACGAAACCACGCTCGCCACCATGAAGAAGGGTGTGCGCATCATCAACTGCGCCCGCGGCGAACTCATCCAGGAGCCCGCGCTGGCCGCCGCGCTCAAGTCCGGTCACGTCGCCGGTGCAGCACTCGACGTCTTCGCCAGCGAACCTCCCAAGGACTCGCCCTTCTTCGCCATGGACAACGTCATCCTGACACCCCATATCGCCGGCTCCACGGCGGAGGCCCAGGAGGCGGTCGGCATCCAGATCGCCATGCAGGTACGCGAATACCTCAAGCTTGGCGTAGTGCAAAACGCCGTCAATCTGGCTTCGATGACCCACGAGGAATACATCGAGATCGCGCCCTGGCTCACGCTGGGCGAGAAGCTGGGCGCGTTCGTCGCCCAGTTCCCGGCCGGCAGCATTGACAGCATCGAGATCGGGTACCACGGCCGCATTGCCGAAGGCAAAACCGAACTCATCCGCAACAGCGCCATCGCCGGCATTCTGGGCCAGTCCGAGCAGGTGAACCGCATCAACGCGGCCTCGGTGGCCGAGGAGCGCGGCATCCGCCTGCACGAGCGCAAGCAGGAGACGGCCACCGGCGGCGCGGGAACCGTGCTCAAGCTCGTGCTCCACACCGACAAGGGCGCGGTTTCGGCCACGGGAACGGTGCTGCATGGCAGCTCTGCCCGGCTGATCAATCTCGACGGCATCGACATTGAGGCGCCGCTCGATGGCCAGCTGATCACGCTTCGCAATCTCGACGTGCCGGGCGTCATCGGCCGCATTGGAACCATCCTCGGAGAGCACCAGATCAACATCGGCAACTTTGCGCTGGGCCGTTCCAGCCGTGACCATCACGGGACGGCGCTGGCCGTGGTTCAGGCCGACGGACAGGTCACCGACGCGGTGGTGCACGCGCTTCGCAGCGTCGAGGCCATCACCGACGTGCGGCTGGTCACGCTCTGATCCGGCTCCAGACCTGGGCTATTACCCGGGCTGTTACCCCCGACACCCGCTCCTGCCCAGGGAGCGGGTGTCCGTTTTTGCGGCAAAAATGCCCCAAACCCGCTAAAATCAAGGTGATCCTATCGATCTCCCTCGGGGTGAATGACAGTGCCTCTTTATGAATACCGCTGCAAGGCGTGCGGCCATGTATTTGAAAAAATTCAGAGTTTCAGTGCACCGGAAGAGAAGGAATGTCCGGTCTGCAAGGGTGAAGTCGAGCGTCTGCTCTCGGCGCCGGCCGTCCAGTTCAAGGGCGCAGGCTGGTACGTAACCGACTACGCGGGCAAAAGCGCTGCAGGCAAGAGTGCCGCGAACAGCAACGGCTCCTCTGCGCCGGCGGGCGACAGCAAGAGCGAGAGCAAGCCGGCAGCAGGGTCGGCAACCGGCTCGTCCTCAAGCTCTTCTTCGAGCTCTTCCGGAAGCACGAAATAGAGGCTCCGACGAGCGCGGCAGGCGAGACCTCGGATGAGGCCGTCAAGCCTATGGAAAACGCAATTCAGAAAACTGGGCTTAATGTCCCAGAACCTATAGAAACAAAAGGACTTACAGAGAGACTAGTCTCGTAAGTCCTTTGTTTTCAACGTTCCCGATTCGGGTTACTCCCCCGATTTCGTCCGGATTCGGGGGTTATCTCTGCCAGAGATTTTTCCTGTCCCTGATTCCAGCGTAGCAATTCCACCCCAAATTCCCGGCACATTTCCTGTGGATCAGAAGCCCTTCAGGTAGAGCGTGTAGACGACCACCGAGGCGAACAGGCAGTAGATGCCGAAGAGGTACCAGCGGCCATTCTCCAGCCAGCCGCTGAGCCACTTGAGCGCCACCAGCCCGGCCAGAAACGAGAAGACCATGCCGATGAGGCTGGGCAGAAAGATGCCCTGGACGTGCAGCGCGCTTTCGGGCGCCAGTGTGGCCACCGCGGCGTGGGCATGCTGATGCATGGCGCGCAGAGCCTCCTTGGCGATGGCCGCCGGGGTGAGGATGATGACCAGCGCAAAGCTGAACACCTCAGACTGGCGCTTGGTGGCCCCTGTGAGCATTCCCGTAGAAATGGTGGACCCGGAGCGCGAAAAACCCCGGAACGGAACAGCCAGGCCTTGTACGGCGCCAATCCAGAGCGACTGCCGCATGGTGACTTCGCGATCTTGCTCGATGTCGGGGTCGTTGCGGTCTTCGCGGCGGCGCAGCAGCCCGGCCACCAGAATCAGCACGCCGCCGGCAAAGAGCGCGGGGGCAATCCAGTTGAGCTTGCCGAAGAGGTCCTCGATGTGCGCGTGGGGAATGTTGCGCAGCACCGTATGGTCAATGATCTTGAAGAAGGCGATGCCGATGATGCCGGTAAGGAAGGTGGCCGCGATGAGCCGCCCGGCCATGCGCTTGAAAACTTCCCGGCTCGAAAAATAGGCCTGCTTCCAGCTCTTCCAGAAGTAGACGATGACGGCAAACATGGTGCCGGTGTGCAGCATGACGAGCAGCAGCGTCATTTTGGGCGAGGTGACGTCCAGCCCCATGAGCTTTTCCGCGATGATGACGTGCGCGGAGCTGGAGACAGGCAGCAGCTCCGCCAGTCCCTGAACAATGGCCAGGACA
>JAJZJJ010000389.1 GCA_021810175.1 Acidobacteriota bacterium
AGAGCCGCACTACAGCAAGCCGCAGGGGCTGCGCGTGTGCATGGAATTCCAGGATGCGGCTGAGGGCGAGCGCGTGTACAAGGCGCTCTCCGAGGGCGGGCAGATCGCCATGCCGTACCAGGAGACGTTCTGGGCGCAGCGCTATGCGATGTTTACGGATCGCTTCGGGACGCCGTGGATGATCAACGTTCCCAAAGCCATGTGACTCAATTCATGCGGGAGTCGGACTCCGCGAAAGAGAGGAAGCTTCGATGAGCAAGGTACGTGTGTTAGTGGGCACGCGCAAAGGCGCATTTGTCCTGACCTCCGACGGCAAGCGAGAGAACTGGGACGTCAGCGGGCCGTTCTTCGCGGGCTGGGAGGTTTACCACATGAAGGGCTCGCCGGTGAATCCGGAGCGGATCTACGTGTCGCAGACGAGTGGCTGGTTCGGGCAGATCATTCAGTGCAGCGACGATGGCGGGCGGAACTGGTACGCCCCCGGCGGCGGCCAGCAGAAGTCGCCCGAGGGCTTTCCGATGGGCGAGAGCAACCGCTTTGTGTACGACACGACGGACGCGAGCGGGAAGCCGCTGACCACGCACCAGTGGTACGACGGGACGCAGCACCCGTGGGAGTTCAAGCGTGTGTGGCACCTGGAGCCGTCGCTGACCGACGCGGAGACGGTGTATGCGGGAGTGGAGGATGCGGCGCTGTTTCGCTCGACGGACGGGGCGCACTCGTGGCAGGAGCTTTCAGGACTGCGGGGGCACGGAACCGGTCCGCAATGGCAGCCGGGAGCGGGCGGCATGTGCCTGCATACGGTCATTCTGGATCCGGCGGATCCGAAGCGGATGTACATTGCGATTTCAGCGGCTGGAGCATTTCGTACCGATGACGGTGGCGAATCCTGGAAGCCGATCAACCAGGGGCTGCGGTCGAACTTTATACCCGATCCCAAGGCCGAAGTGGGGCATTGCGTGCACCACATCGCGATGAACCCGCGGCGGCCGGGCGTGCTGTTTATGCAGAAGCACTGGGACGTGATGCGCAGCGACGATGCCGGCGACAACTGGCGAGAAGTGAGCGGGAATTTACCGACGGACTTTGGGTTTGTCATCGACGTGCATTCGCATCAGCCGGAGACGATCTACGTGGTGCCGATCAAGAGCGATTCGGAGCATTATCCACTGGACGGCAAGCTGCAGGTGTGGCGCAGCCGAAGCGGCGGCAATGAGTGGGAGGCGATGACGAAGGGGCTTCCGCAGAAGGACTGCTACGTGAACGTGCTGCGCGATGCGATGGCGGTGGATACTCTCGACGAGTGCGGCGTTTACTTTGGAACGACGGGCGGCCAGGTGTATGTTTCACCCGATGCCGGCGAGAACTGGAAGCCGATTGTGCGCGATTTGCCGGCGGTGCTTTCGGTGGAGGTGCAGACGCTTCCGTGAGCGCGGCCGCTGGACCATCGACGATTCGAGTAGAAATGCCGCATCATCTTCGCGCGCTGGCTCAGGTGGATGGAGAAGTGCGGCTGGCAGTCGCGGCTCCGGTGACGCTGAGCGCCGTGCTGGATGCGCTGGAGGCGCGGTATCCGGTGCTGCGGGGGACCATTCGCGATCAGGCGACGCGGCAGCGGCGGGCGTTTCTGCGATTCTTTGCCTGCCAGGAGGATTTGTCGCACGAGCCGGCGGATGCTTTGCTGCCGGAGGCGGTGATTTCCGGGCGGGAGCCACTGCTGATTATTGGCGCTATTGCTGGAGGGTGACGATGCAGAAGATCAAGCCGTTTTTGTGGTTTAACGACAATGCCGAAGCGGCGGTGCAGTTTTACCTCTCGGTGTTCCGGAACGCCAAAGCGGGGGCGGTGCTGCGGTGGGGCGAGGGTGGGCAGGCCCCGGCGGGTTCGGTGCTGACGGCGTCCTTCGAGCTGGAGGGGATGGAGTTTGTCGCGCTCAATGGCGGCCCGGCGCACAAATTCACTCCAGCGGTTTCGTTTGCCGTGAATTGTGCCGATCAGGCGGAGATTGACGAAATCTGGGCGAAGCTTACGGCCGACGGCGGCAAGGAAATTCAGTGCGGCTGGGTGACGGATAAGTTCGGGCTTTCGTGGCAGGTGGTTCCGTACAACATTGCGGAACTCCTGCAGGGCAGGGATGCCGAAGGCGGGCGGCGCGCCGTGCAGGCGATGATGCAGATGGTGAAGCTGGACATCGCCGCTTTGAAAGAGGCTGGCGGCCTGGCTTGATTTTGGGCTGCCGCTGCTTTTTTGCTCCTTCCACATACTTTTTGCAACAAGAGCGGCCCCTCCGTGCGTATATGCGGGTGTAGCGATGGAGGACGGCCCCGTGGATGACTCGCCGCAACAATTCCGGGAACTGGTGGAGCAACACCAGTCGCGCGTGTACTCCATCGCGCTGCGGATACTGGGCGATACCGGCGCGGCGGAGGAAGTGGCGCAGGATGTTTTCCTGGAGCTGCATCGCACGCTGCGGCGGCTGGAGGGCGAGCAGCATGTTTCCTCCTGGCTGCGGAAGGTGGCCTGCCATCGTGCAACGGATGCGCTGCGACGCCGGGCGGCGCGGGCGGACATGGCCGCCGAGGAGTTCTGCGACGAGATCGCGCATCAGGCGGAGGCGCAGGAGTTTTCGCCGCTGATGAATCGTGTGGAGCAATTGCTGCTGACTCTGCCGGCGCAGCAGCGCGCGGTGATGGTGATGCGCTACCAGGAAGATCTGGAGCCGGAAGACATTGCCATCGAACTGGGCATGCCGCTGGCGACGGTCAGGAGTCATCTGCATCGGGCGCTGAAACTGCTGCGCCAGAAGGCGCAATGCACTTTAAAGGAGTACAGCCGTGGTTGAGGAATTCGACGAACTGGAAAGGGAACTGCGCGAGCAACTGCAGCCGCGTTCGGCGCCGCCGGGGTTTGCCGCCCGGGTTGTGGCGCGGGCCGCGGAGCAGCAGCCTGACGCGGCGTCCCGGTTCGCCTGGCTGCGCGGGAACAGCTCCGGTTCCGGCACGAGACATCCGGTTTGGCAGTGGGCAACGGTGGCGGCGGCCGCGGTAGCCATGCTGCTGGGCGGAGTGGAACACCAGCATCAGCAGCGGATTGAGGGCGAGCATGCCCGAGCCCAGGTAATGCTGGCGCTGCGCATCACTGCCGCCACGCTGAAGGACGTCAACGAGAAGATTAACCAGCCTGTCCAGGTCAGTCAGGCTCCGAACACGGTGGAAAGCCGGTGAAGCGCACCGGCGCGAGAAAGGAAGCAGCCATGAGAAGGATACCCATGAGAAGGATCTGGATTTATCTGCTGATCGGATTTTCCTGCCTGACGGCGGCATTGCCGGCGGTTGCACAGTCCGGCGAGATGCCGTTTCCGGCGAGCCTGCAGAAGGAACTGGCGGCGCGAGCTTCCAGCTATTCGGAAGTGACGCTGGATCGGAAGATGCTGGGCTTTGCCAGCCAGTTTATGAACAGCCAGAAGGATGCGGAAGGGAAGCGCATCGTGGCGAAGCTGAAGGGCGTGTATGTGCGCAGCTACAACTTTGCGAAGCCGGGACAATACACGCTGGCTGAGCTTGCGTCGATTCGGCAGCATTTTCAGGGGCCGGACTGGACGCCAATCGTGAAGCAGCGCACGCAGAATGCCACGGACGACTCCGATATCTATATGAAGATGGTGAACGGCCAGGTGGAGGGTATGTTCATCCTCAACTCGCAGCCGAAGGAACTGGACTTTGTGTATATCGATGGGCCGATCCGTCCGCAGGATCTGGCGGACATCAGCGGCAACTTCGGCATTCCGCAGGTGAAGACGGGCCAGAACGGAAAGGTGACGCACAAATGAAGCTTGCCCGCCTGCTTCTACCCGCCATCCTGGTTTTAGCTCCGGTGGCCGCCCGTGCCGCTGCGCCACCGGACTTTAACTCCCTGCTCTCGGCGCTGGAGCAGCACTATTCGGCTCATGCCGAACGCGTGCCGCTGATGGGGTTCGTGAGCTTCTGCGCATGGGTGTCGACCGGGGGAGGCGTGCGAGGCATGAAGGTGGCCGACTTCGATCACCTTCCCGGTCATCCGGACCCTGCCGAGCTGGAGAGCTTTGTTCACGCTACTCTGGGGAATGGCTGGCAGAGGTTTGTGACCGACCATGCAAGCGGCGGGGAGCTGAACCTGATCTATGTGCAGCCGCATGGGTCTAAAAAAAGGATG
>JAJZJJ010000390.1 GCA_021810175.1 Acidobacteriota bacterium
CCTCGATGGCTCTCATGTCATCCGTCACATGCTGCCGTTCAAGGCTCTCCGCATCTACGACTCGCTGGGAATCTTTAGCCTCATCATCATCCTCTTCATCGGCGGCCGCGTCATAGGATTCTTCGTCTCCCCCGCCCTCAATTTCATCAACGCCATGCTTCTGTCGTTCTAGAACCCGCTATTCGCGCCTGCCGGGGAAGTGAATAGCAAAGCCCCATCGCAACAGCGGCCCATTCCGCCAGACAGAATGGGCCGCTGTTCACGCATCCGCACGCCAGCGCTCCTGCGCCGCCTCCCGAACAACACCACTAAAGCACCCGCAGCACCAGCACCGTCTCGTCGTCGAATCGGTCCGGACTCCCCTGGAACCGTCCTACCTCGTTCAGGATCACCTCCGCCAGCTTCGACGCCGACTTCCGGCAGTGCTTCTTCACGCATGCTGTCAGCCGCTCCGTCCCGAACATCTCCCCATCGGCATTCTGCGCGTCCGTAATCCCATCGCTGAAAAACACAATCGAATCGCCCGGCTGCGTCGAAATGCTGAACTCCTCCCACGTCGCATTCGGAAACATCCCGATCGGAAACCCCTCCGCCCGAATCGTCTCCACCTCGCCATCGCTCCGCGCAAACAGCGGCTGCACAGCGCCCCCGTTGGCGATCTGCAGCGTCAGATTCTCGTCGTTCCACACCGCATACACCATCGACAGATACTGCGAATCCAGCCGCCGTTCCTGCAGCGAATCGTTCAGCATCCGCAGCATCTCCGACGCTGAGGGATGGTGCCCGGCCACCGAGCGCATAATCCCGCTCACCAGTGCCGCGTACAGCGCCGCCGCCGCCGCCTTGCCGCTCACATCGCCCAGCGCAATGCCGCTCCGATGCGCGTCGTAGGGCAGAAAGTCGTACAGGTCTCCGCCAATCGTCCGTGCCGGCAGAAATCTCGCCGCCAGCTCTGCCCGCTGGTACTCCGGCTGTACCGCGGGCAGCAGCCGCAGCTGCACCTCCCGCGCCATCGCCAGATCCCGCTCCATCCGCTGCTCCTGCTGTGTCACCCGCTGATACAGCTGCGCATTCTCCAGCGCAATCGCGATCTGCCCCGCCAGCGTCGTCATCGCACTCTCGTGCTCTTCGTTAAAGTAGTGCGTCCGCGGATGCTCGATGTCCAGTACCCCAATCGCCTTGCCCTTATAGATCAGCGGCACCGCCATCTCCGACCGCGTCTCCGGATTCACCATCACGTACCGCGCATCCTTCCGCACATCCGGTACGTTCACCACCCCCAATTCTTCCACTGCCGCGCCCACAAGACCCCGCGTCACGGGAATCGCTTCCGGCTTCTCCTCCACCGTCTCCAGCACCGGAGCATTCTTTCGCTGCGGTCGCGGTGGCACCGCCGGTGATGAGTCCCAAATACTGCGCGGTTCCTCCTCCGGCAGCTTCTCCTTTGGCTCCGGACTTTGCGCCACTCGCACCGCCACCCGGCAGCTCAATTCCCGATCTCGCTCTTTCACCAGCCATATCGAGAGCATCTTGTAGTCGATGATTCGCCGAATCAGGTGCGCTACCCGCTCCAGCAGCACATCCGGATCCAGAATCGATGTGATCTCCCGGCTGATTTCGTTCAGCACCTGCAGCGTCTGCGCCTGCCGCGATACCCGCGTATACAGCCGCGCATTCTCAATCGCTCCCGCTATCCGCGATGCCGTCAGCGTCAGCAGATGCAGGTGCTCCGGCCGAAAATAGTTCAGCTGTTCCGACTGAATATCGATCACGCCGATCACGCGGTTCTTCGTGATCAGCGGCACCGCCAGCTCCGACTGCACATCCGGATTCGCGTCGATGTAGTTCGTGGACTGCCGCACGTCGTTCAGCAGAATCGGCCGCCGAGTCTGCGCCACCTCGCCCACCACCCCGCGCCCCAGCGGAATCCGCATCCGCTCGATTTCCCGCCGATGCCCCTGCTGAAACCGCATCCGCAAATCCTGCGTCCGGTCGTTGATCAGCAAAATCGCGAAGATCCGGTAGTCGATCACGGCCCGCACCAGCGCCGCCGTCCGCTCCATCAGCGTCTTCAGATCCAGCGTCGTGTTCAGCGCATCCGCCAGCCGGATCAGAAATTCCGTCTGCAGCGGCTCGATCTGCGGCCGGACGGCCTGCTGTTGCTCCGCCCCCGCCGGACGATAATCCCCTTCCCACGCCTCTTCCCTGCGCTCAGTCCGCCCCTGCGGCTCCTGGCGGCTCTCCTGGGCCTCTTCGCTCAAGACTCTCCTCTGCATACCGGCGCTTCCGCCGAACGAATGCCATCATACGGCCTTTTGCCGCAGTCTGTTCCGCGCTTTTCACGCCTTCGCTGTTCGGAACTTCAGCAGCACACCAGAGGATATCTCACAGCACACAGAGGATGCGCGGGCAGCAGCCTCATCGCCTGTTGGCATTCAGGTTTCCTGCCCGCCGCTCACCTTCGCTCTCCGCCCCGTACCGTCGGAAAGCTCCAAATCATGCGCCCTGCCGCTGAGTCATGAGCGCACTCCTCCGCAATGGCCGCTCACAATCGAATGTGCGGCCGCCACGGCTTCTTATTGATGTTCCTTGAGATCATCAGCTTCAGCGTCCATTTGTCCGACGACGCTGTCAGCCCATACCCCGCGCCCGCTTCCACGTCCCACACCTTGCCGTACCGGTCGAACGCGCCCCACACCTCGTGGAATTGATTGTGTACGCTCGCTATATCGTTAAACTGTCCGAACCCGTCGTACTCCTCGGCGGCCACATCCCACTTCTTGTTATCCAGGTAATACACAATCCGCGATTCCGGATTGAACTGCAGCCCTCCCAGCCCGCCGGTGTAATCCGTATCCACCACCGGGTTGTAGATCAGCTCCCAGTTCCCCAGATAGGCACCGATAATCGGCCGCACCTCCGCGGTAAATGTCCTCGATTCCCAGTACTTGTAGTTGAAGCTGAACTCGAAGTTTGTGCCCCAGAAAAGCTTGTGCTCCTGCGCGTGTGGCCGCACAAACAGTTCCCGCACCTTGAACCCGTCGATCGATCCGCCGCGGTTCTTTGAATACGGCGTGTAGACCGGCATATACAGCCCCTGCTCCATCCACGGCTTCACGCCATAGGCCCATTCCCATGTCCCGTTGAACGAATGATTGGCAATAATGGCGCCGGGGTATACAGGTACTTTTCGCCCCTCGGGCGTAAAGTTGCTGTGCACCATGATGTTGAAGATGCCCTGCGGCGCGATCACCGCATCGTAAACCTGAATTTCATCGGTTTGGGCAAAAGTCGCAAGCGGCAGGAACATCAAAAACATGCCCACCACGGCGATTGCACGAAGATGGTTTCTCAGAAAGCCTCCCATCGCTGGCCTTCTCTTGGGCGACGATGCCCCTTCCCATGGAGCCGCCGCTGCGGCATTTCCCAGGCCCGGTTCCTTCGCTGCACACGAACGCAATTCCATCTCTCCTCAGTCCGAAGTGATAGCCCGATGGCCGCAGAATACCCTGTCCTCATGACGAATTGGTCATCCGTCGCGCTATCCTGAGTCCATGCTCCCGGCTCGCGACGCCCACCTCCTCCAGATTGTCGAAGCTGCTTCCGCTGACTCGGCCTTTCGCGCCGATTCGCAAAATCCCTCCTGGATTCGCTGCACCACCGGCTGCACGCAGTGCTGCATCGGCGTCTTTCCCATCTCCCAGCTCGATGCCGAACGCCTCCGCCACGGCCTCTCCGCCCTGGAGCATTCCGACCCCGCCCGCGCCACCGCCCTTCGCCATCGCGCCGCCGATGCTGTCGCCCGCCTCGCTCCCGAATTCCCCGGCGATCCCCTCACCGGCATCCTCGACCCCCAGCAGCAGGAGCGCTTCGAGGACTTCGCCAACGATGAGCCCTGCCCCGTCCTCGATCCCGCCACCGGCCTCTGCGACCTCTACACCGCCCGGCCCATCACCTGCCGCGTCTTCGGCCATCCCCTCCGCACCGCGGAAGGCATCGGCGTCTGCGAGCTATGCTTTGAGGGCGCAACGCCCGATGAAATCGCCGGCTGCGCCATCCATCTCGACACCGACGCCCTCGAGTCTTCCCTCAACGCTCAAGCCGAAGACTCCACCGGCCTCTCCGGAAGTACCCTCATCGCCTGGGCCATCGCCGCACCCGTTAGCCGCTAACCGACCGC
>JAJZJJ010000391.1 GCA_021810175.1 Acidobacteriota bacterium
GCTCGCCGGAGCCGCCACTCCCGCCGGCAGAATATCCTCCACGTCCACCCACGCCGTCGGATACTCCCCCGTATAGCAGGCCACGCAGAAGGTATTCCCCTCGCCCCCGTCGCACGCATGCTTCAGGCCGTCCAGCGAAAGGTACGCCAGCGAGTCCGCCTCGATGAACTGCCGTATCTCTTCCACCGTCTGGTTCGCCGCAATCAGCTCTGACTTCCGCGGCGTATCCACCCCGTAGAAGCACGGCGAAATCGTCGGCGGGCAGCTGATGCGCAAATGCACTTCCTTCGCGCCCGCGCCCCGCACCATCCGCACAATCTTGCGGCTCGTCGTCCCGCGAATGATCGAGTCGTCGATCAGGATAATCCGCTTGCCCTCCAGCAGATTCCGCACCGGATTCAGCTTCAGCCGCACCCCGAAGTCGCGCACCTTCTGCTCCGGCTCAATGAAGGTCCGCCCCACATAATGATTGCGGATCAGCCCGAACCGGAACGGCACGCCGCTCTCCGCCGCGTACCCAATCGCCGCCGTCACGCCCGAGTCCGGTACCGGAACCACCAGGTCCGCCTCCACGTGGCTCTCGCGCGCCAGTTGCCGCCCCATCTCCTCGCGGCTGTCCTGCACCCAGCGGTTGAAGATCTTGCTGTCCGGCCGCGCAAAGTACACGTGCTCAAAAATGCAGCTCGACTGATTCGGCGCCGCATACTGCCGCGACGTCACCCCGTCCTCGGTCACCATCACCAGCTCGCCCGGAGCCACGTCGCGCTCAAACTTCGCGTGCAGCAGGTCGAACGCGCACGACTCTGACGCAAACACAATCGTGTCCGGCCCGTCCTCGTTCTTGATCCGCCCCATCGAGAGCGGCCGGAAGCCCCGCGGATCGCGCGCCGCAAACACCCGGTCCCGCGTCATCATCACAATCGAGAACGCCCCGTCCACCTGGCTCAGCGAATCCGCAATCGCATCCACCAGCGTCGTCGCCTGCGAGTGCGCAATCAGCTGCACAATAATCTCCGAGTCGCTCGTCGTCTGGAAGTGCGCGCCCTTGCGCTCCAGTTGCACCCGCAGATTCCCCAGGTTCACCAGGTTCCCGTTGTGCGCAATCGCAATCAGCCCCTTGGTCGACTCCACCCGGATCGGCTGCGCATTCAACAGAGCCGAGTCGCCCGTCGTCGAATACCGCGTGTGCCCAATCGCCATCTGGCCCTTCAGCTTCGCCAGCACGTCATCGGTAAAAATCTCTGAGACCAGGCCCATGCCCTTGATGTTCGAAATGCTGTGCCCGTCCGCCGTCGCAATCCCCGCCGACTCCTGCCCGCGATGCTGCAGCGCATACAGCCCCAGGTAAGCCTGCCGCGCCGCGTCCTCAGCCCCATGAATCGCCACCACCCCGCAATGCTCGCGCAGCTTCGCGTCATCCTCCGCCACGCCCACCCGCAGCGCAGGCGGCTCCGTCACCACCATTGGCGGCGCTTCCACCACGTCCTCCGGAGCCTCCTCGGACGAGAAAATCTCTAACTCCTCCGTCTCAAAGCCCTCAAACACCATGCGCCGCATCGGCGTGTCCTGCTCCGGAATCGCTTTCGCTCCCACGCCTTCCATCACCACCCGGCTCATACAAAAACCTCAGCCTCCAGCACCGTATCCAGTGAAGTTGCCCACGGCTTGCGCAGTTCGTTGACAGTACAAGAGATCACCTTCCCCTGCGCATCCGCTGCAATTCCCGACGCAACTGAAATCGTAAATGTGTCGATTACAGTCTCGCCGATCCGATGAGCAGTGAGTTCGGAATACCCGAACACAATGTCTCTGACCTTCTCCGCATTTTCAGATGAGCAGGTAATAACCACCTGAGACGCATACTCGCCAAATAGCGACAACTCAACCGGTGCATCAGCAATAGGGATAACTTCAGCATTGACTCCGATGCCCTTCCCAAATGACGCCTCAGCAAGGGCAACGGCAATACCGCCATCATTTACGTCGAAAGCAGTAGTAATCAAACCTTCCGCAGCCAACTTAACCAGGCATTGATTAAGCTGCGCAGCGCCATCCAGTTCGAGATGATTAGGCGGATTGCCCCAAATCTTTCCGAGTACGAGCTTGGCAAACTCAGAAGAACCAAAACTCTTCAGTGCTATCGGCGCGATTTCTGTGGCAATGTCAGAACCGATGAGGAAAATTTCTTCCCCAGCCCGCTGGAAGTCCGACCCCACAGCCTTCGTCACATCATCCAGAACGCCCACAATCCCAATCACCGGCGTCGGATAAATCCCCTCGCCCCGCGTCTCGTTGTAGAGCGATACATTCCCGCCCGTCACCGGAGCCCCCAGCGCCCGGCACGCCTCCGCCATCCCATCGATAGCCGCCGAAAGCTGCGCCATGATCTCCGGCTTCTCCGGATTCCCAAAATTCAGGCAGTTCGTCGTCGCCACCGGAGTCGCGCCCGTACAAGCCACCTTGCGCGCCGCCTCGGCCACCGCGTGCATCGCACCCAGCTTCGGATCGAGATAACACCAGCGCCCATTCCCCGCCAGCGCCATTGCCAGCCCGCGCTCGTGGCCCGGCGCTCCGCTGTCCTTAATGCGCATCACTCCGGCCTCGCCGCCCGGGCCCTCCACGGTGTTCGTCTGCACCATCGAGTCGTACTGCTCATACACCCAGCGCTTCGAGCAGATATTCGACCCCGCCAGCAGCTTCTTCAAATCCGCCGTGTAGTCGCGCGGCTGCTTCAGCGCTTCCAGCACCTCCGCCGGAGGATCCACCGGAACCGGAGCCTTCCACTCGCCCACCGGCCGGTGATACTTCGGTGCCTCGTCTGTCAGCGACGTGTTCGGAATATCCGCCTCCAGCACGCCGTTCCGCCAGATGCGAAGCCGCGGCTCGGCAATCACCTCGCCCACAATCACGCCGTCCAGGCCCCACTTCGTAAAGACCTTCAACACCTCGTCTTCGCAGCCCTTTTCGGCCACCAGCAGCATCCGCTCCTGGCTCTCGCTCAGCATCAGCTCGTAGGCGTTCATCCCCGTCTCGCGCTGCGGAACCTTATCCAGGTCCATATCAATGCCCACCCCGCCGCGCGCGCCCATCTCGCAGCTCGAAGACGTCAGCCCGGCCGCGCCCATGTCCTGGATGCCGACCACCGCGCCGGTCTTCATCGCCTCCAGGCACGCCTCCAGCAGCAGCTTCTCCATGAACGGATCACCCACCTGCACATTGGGCCGCTTCTGCTCCGAGCCTTCCTTGAACTCCTCGCTGGCCATCGTCGCGCCGTGAATCCCGTCGCGCCCCGTCTTCGCGCCCACGTAAATCACCGGATTCCCCACGCCCGTCGCCTTTGCGTAGAAAATCTCGTCGCGCCGCACCAGGCCCAGCGCAAAGGCATTCACCAGCGGATTGCCCGAGTAGCAGCTCTCGAACTTCGTCTCCCCGCCCAGGTTCGGAACCCCAAAGCAGTTTCCATACGCCGCAATCCCATGCACCACGCCTTCCAGGATCGACTGATTCTTATGCAGCAGCGGCTTGTCCGCCTCGCTGGCTTCCTCTTCCCGCACCGGACCAAAACGCAGCGAATCCATCACCGCCAGCGGCCGCGCGCCCATCGTGAAGATGTCCCGCAGAATCCCGCCCACGCCAGTCGCCGCGCCTTGAAAAGGCTCAATGTACGAGGGGTGATTGTGCGACTCGATCTTGAACGCACACGCCCAGCCGTCGCCCACGTCGATAATCCCGGCATTCTCGCCCGGACCCTGCACCACACGGGCGCTTTCGGTCGGCAGCCGCTTCAGGTGCACGCGCGACGACTTGTACGAGCAATGCTCGCTCCACATCACGCTGTAGATTCCCAGTTCCGTCAGGCTCGGCACGCGGCCCAGCGCCGCCTCGATCCGCTGGTACTCCTCAGCGGTGATGCCGTGCTGCTGCAAAAGCTCGGGAGTGATCGTCGTAGGGCTGGGCGCCATGGAGGGCTTGCGAGGCTCAGGTTTCATGACGGTTAAATTTCATTGTCGCATGCCTCGGCCACTCCCACGGGTGGCCCACTCAAGCATGTTTTGCTTGAGTGGGGCTGTAGCGGCAGCTTCGGGCAATCCCCAGCGGGAAGTAAGGGTAGGCCTTCGCCACAATCGAAAACAGTTAAGTCAACCTTACCAACCCAGCCAGAACCGGAA
>JAJZJJ010000392.1 GCA_021810175.1 Acidobacteriota bacterium
ATCCCAACTTCCCCCAGCCCAACTACGTCACCGATTCCAACTACACCTCCAGCTGCAATGTCCCTCTGGAGGCGCCGCAAATCGTCACCCGGCTCAACAATTGGGTGACGAATAACTACCCCGGAACGAAAACCGCCATCGACGAGTACAACTTCGGTGGCCTCGAATCCATCAATGGCGCACTGACCCAGGCCGACGTGCTCGGTATCTTCGGCCAGTACGGTCTGGACCTGGCGACCCTGTGGCCGACCAACCAATACACCACCCAGGTCCCCGGAAACATGGCCTTCGAGATTTATCGAAACTACGACGGTTCCAAATCCACCTTCGGCGACGAAGCCCTGGCCTCCTGCTCCGGCGGCACGGCGGGATCATGTACGCCGGGTGGAACCGATGAATCCGGCCAGGGGCAACTCTCGGTCTATGGTGCGGCTCGCAGTGCCGATGGCGCCATCACCGTCGTCGTCGTCAATAAAACCTTCGGCGATCTCACCAGCTCCTTGTCCCTCGATCATGTGACAGCGACTGGTAAAGCGCAGGTCTACCAGTACAGCGCAGCCGACCTGACGAAGATCGTGCCGGAAACAGATGTCGCTGTCACGCCGCCGGCTTCGGGAAGCACAACCAGCACCATCGCCTATACCTTCCCCGCCTCATCCATCACCCTTTTCGTGATTCCGACGCAGTGATCGGATCGCTCCGTCCTGTTGAACCCTCTTCGTTGTAGCCAAAGATCCCGCCCCCAGGCGGGATCTTTGCTTTTAAGACTTCGCATCGCCCTGGCCGCACTTGGCGTTGCGGGGTGGTCGTCCGCGGATTGTGATGCAGGTCACAGCCAACGCCTTTTCGGGCCAAATACAGTGACTACGATCATTTCCGGCCCGCATCTATAGTCGCTCACGAGCCCGTGAGGCATCCCGGATGGGGACCGGCAGGGAGGTCCCCATCCGTACATCGGCGATTCAGAAGATTCTCGTGGCGGGCGCTGCGGTAAGCGTGTTGACAGCATTTGGACAGCAAAGTCCCCGCATCCCCGTCCAACCGGCGCTCGCCCAGTTCACTCGCTTCCTCGTCTCCCATCGTGCGCAACTCGCGGCCACAACGCCTGCGCCCGCGGCCAACGGAATCACGGTCGAGTATCCGCGCCAGCATTCGCTCTTCCCCATCGACTTCGCTCCACCGCTCTTCCAGTGGGTCGATACGAACAAAGAGGCCAAAGTCTGGCGCATTGAAGTGCAGTTCGAAGAGTCCGGCCCGAAGATTCAGGAATGGTCCGATGGACCCATGCTGCATGTGGGGCCCGTGGATAAGCGGCTTTTCGGCTACGTGCCGCCAACGCTCACGCCTACCCAGGCCGCCTCGCACACCTGGCGGCCGAGTCCGGCGACATGGGAGGCCATCAAGACACATTCCGAGAAGAAGCCGGTGGTCATTCGCTTCGAAGGCTTCCGTAGCGAGAGCGATTCTCAGCCCGTTTCCGAAGGGCAGCTCACGATGCAGACCTCTCCGCAGCCGGTTGGCGCGCCTATCTTCTTCCGCGATGTGCCCCTGATTCCGCCTCCTCCGGCCTCCGAGCGCAAGGGTGTCATCATGCCGCTGCCGGAAGGCGTCCTGCCGCTGATCAGCTGGGACCTGCGCTATGTCTCCCAGGAACACAGCAAGATCATGATGACTGGCCTGCCCACCTGCGCCAACTGCCACTCCTTCTCGAAAGACGGCAAGTGGATGGGTCTCGACGTGGATGGCCCGCAGAACGACAAGGGACTCTACGGAATCATTCCAGTCCACAAGACCACCGTCATCGACAACAAGCACGTCATCCACTGGGCATCCTACAGCGACCAGGACTCCAAAAAACTCTTCGCTTTCATGTCGCAGATTTCGCCCGATGGGAAATATGTGATCACCTCCATCGACGTTCCCTCCAATAAGGGGCCACGCGTTGTCGACCGGCTCTATAACGGCTTCTACCGGAACTATGGCTTTGGGCAGGTCTTCTTCACCACCAAAGGCATTCTGGCCTGGTACAGCGTAAAGGACAAAAAGCTCTTGCCTCTTCCCGGGGCCGACAATCCCAAATACGTCCAGACCAGCGCATTCTGGAGTCCGGACGGCAAATATCTGATCTTTTCGCGCGCGCTGGCAGAGAACCCCTACCATCCGGGCCAGAAACCTTCGACCTACGCGAACTCTCCGGATGAGACGCAGATCAAGTACAACCTTTACCGGATTCCATTCAACAACGGCAAAGGCGGCAAGGCAGAGCCAGTGAAGGGAGCGTCCTTCAACGGAATGAGCAACGACTTCCCGAAGGTTTCGCCCAACGGGAAGTGGATCGTCTACGTGGAGAACAAGAACGGCCTGCTGATGCGGCCGGACAGCAAGCTGTACATCGTGCCTTTCTGGGGAGGTAAGGCCCGAGAGCTGGCAAGCAACCTGGCCCGAATGAACTCCTGGCATACCTTTTCCCCCAATGGCCACTGGCTGGCCTGGTCGTCGAAAACGCCGTCCCTGTACACGGAACTTTACATCACCCATATCGACAGGAACGGGAATGCGACTCCGGCGATTCAGATTGAGAATGCAACGGCTTCAAACCGAGCGGTTAACATACCGGAGTTCATCAACATAAAGCCGGGAGGACTGCAGAAGATCGAGCATCCGGCGACAAAGTTCTATTCGCAGTTCGACCACGCGGCGGAACTGACCTCCGAGCATCACTACAACGCCGCCATTGCCGCTTGGAAAGAGGCAATCGCCATGGATGCGAGCGATCCCAGAGAGTACAACAACATGGGCATTGATCTCGCGGCGCTGGGCAAACTCAATGAAGCGATTGCGGAGTACCGGAAGTCGCTGCAGATGAATCCGAGCAACCCGATGACCGAAGTGAATCTGGGCAGCGCACTGGCTCAGGAGGGGAATCTGACGGAGGCGCAGCAGCACCTGGAGAACGCTCTGCGGCTAAATCCGGCGAATGCCTCGGCACAGATCGATCTGGGAAATGTGCTGTCCGAGGAAGGCGGGAATGCGCAGAAGGCGATCAGTCTGCTGCTGAAAGGGCTGGCGAAGAAGCCCGATTCGTCAGAGGGTCAGAACGGTCTGGGCATCGCGCTGGCGCACGCCGGCAATCTGGCGGATGCCACGACCCATCTGCAGGAGGCCGTGACGCTGGCTCCGGGCGACTCCGGCTACCACTACAACCTTGGCAGAGTGCTGGCGGCGAGGGGTATGTTCGCCGATGCCTTGCCGCAGTTCCAGGAGGCCGCACAGCTGACACACATGCAGGATCCCGCGATTCTCCAGATGCTGGCGGGAATGTATTCGGAAACCGGGCAGTACGACAACGCCGTGAAGACCGCGGGAACCGCTTTGGATCTTGCGCGGCAGCAGGGCAACAGTTCGCTGGCAGCTTCGCTCCAGGCCAACCTCGAACGTTATCGGATGCAGGCGCAGAGGACGGCGCCATCGGGAACGGGCAGCACCGCGAACTAAGGCCCTGGAGGCAGGGCGAGATGGCGCCGGGAAGCTCTTCTCCGGTTGCCATCGCCCACGGGTGGCGATCGCCGGCATGGCTGAGTCGGCGCGGGATTCGTGTGTCGCCACGCCTGGTTGCGATGCACTCTAAATGAACCTAATACGCTTACATTTTCCATCTTTCGATGGAGGCGATGCGGTGAGGAGTGGGATTAATCTCAGTTATTCCACGAGGACTCAGGCATTTTGCGAGGAAAGGAGGAGCGGTGAGTAACGCCTGGAAGGACCAGTTTGGCGATGCGCCCGATGTGCTGAAGCGCACGCCGGACGAGAGGACGGTGGTTCGGGCCGCGGGCGTGGAAATCGGCGGCGACGAATTTGTCACCATGGCCGGTCCGTGTTCGGTGGAGACGGAGCGGCAGCTGATGGAGACGGCCGAGCGAGCGGCAGCCGCCGGCGCCCGGGTTTTGCGCGGAGGTGCATTCAAGCCGCGCACTTCGCCGTATGCTTTCCAGGGCCTCGGTGTGGAGGCGCTCAAGCTGCTGGCGCGGGCGAGAGCGGCGACGGGGCTGGCCATCGTGACGGAAGTGATGGCGGCCGCGGATGCGCCGCTGGTGGCCGAGTATGCCGACATCCTCCAGATCGGCTCGCGGAGCATGGAGAACTACGCGCTGCTGGAAGCGGCGGC